>LJZT01000016.1 GCA_001314905.1 Phormidium sp. OSCR | reverse complement strand
CCACTCCGATCCCTTCCCGAACTCGGCTGTGAAACGCTTCTGCGGCGAAAATACTTGGGGGGTTGCCCCCTGGGAAGATAGCTCAGTGCCAGGTTAATACTCAAAAGCCCACCCCAGATGAAGTGATATTCATCTGGGGTGGGCTTTTTGGGTTGGTATGTTTTTAGGTTTTTCGGTCTAATGAACTGGGGATGGCTTCAGGTACTGCTTAATCTTGCGTATTTCTGCGGTATTAACCCCTTAAAATGAGGGGGACTCTTCCGTGCAATCGATGGGAACTTTTCAATCTCTATCAGCCAGTGATATTCTCAAACGCGGTCCAGATTCGTGGAACCGCTGGCGGGAAGAACAGCCCCAATTGAGACCCAGTTTACAGGGAGAGAACTTGGAGCAACGGTATCTGCGGGAAGTCAACTTTAGTTCTTGTAATCTAGCGGATACCAATCTCAGGCAAGCGGACTTATGTCTGGCTAACCTCGAACAGGCTCAACTCAACCGAGCTGACTTAACTGAGGCCGTTCTCTATACGACGGATTTACGGTATAGCTCTCTGAAAGAAGCAATCTTGACTCGGGCCGACTTAACCGAGGCCAGCTTGGTGAAAGCAGATTTATCTCTAGCTGTACTACAACAGGCACAACTGAATCGGGCCGATTTTACTGATGCGCGGTTGTACACCACAAATCTACGTCAAGCGGATTTATCAGATGTGGAATTAATCCGTGCTGATTTGCGGGAAGTCGATCTGACGATGGCGGATTTGGGGGAAGCGGATTTACGAGATGCAAATCTGAGTTTCGCGGTCTGTTCATTAGCTCAGTTTGTGGGGGCAACACTCTGTCATGCTAATCTATATCGTGCCAATCTTAGTCTGGGTAATCTTTGTGTTGCCAATCTCATGGGCGCTAATTTGACGAAAGCGAGTTTTATTGGTGCTAATCTCATCGGGGCTAATCTGTATTTAGCTAACTTACGTTTTGCTAACTTGGCTCAGGCCGATTTACGAGAAGCAAGTCTGCGGATTACAAATATGACGGGTGCCAACTTGGCTGGGGCCAATCTGAGTATGGCAAACTTGACGGAAGCAACCTTAGTTCGTGCGAATCTCACTGGGGCGAATTTATCTCGTGCTAATCTCCACCAAGCTAATTTGGATGGGGCAATTTTGAAGGGGGTTACTTTACCGGATGGCCGCAAACACCCCTAGAATTGGGGTGTTTTCTGTATGTTCTTATTAGGAACTACTGTGCTTTGTTGAGTTTGTGAGCGACAATTTCTCGTAATGTTTGTTCTACGGGGCGGGGTTGCCACCCTAGAACTTCTTTGGCTTTACTGCCATCGACACGAACACAGCGTTCGTAAATATAGTGGACGCGTTCTCGACTGAGGGGGGGATTCCAACCACTTAGTCGTCCAACGATATCGAGAACATTGCCACTCAAACGAACTAGGGGTCTAGGAAGTTCTTGGGGTGGGGCAACTCCACCGGCATTGGCAAGAATTGCAAACATATCCCGAGTGGTTAAGTCTCCGGCAGAAAGGATGTAATGCTCTGCGGGGGGACTTTTCTGTGCGGCTAAAATCATCCCTTGTACGAGGTCATCGACATGGACAATACCGGTGATGCGATCGCCGCCGGCCCAAACCTTTAACTTACCCTTGAGAAAGTTGTCGATGACAGGGCCAAAATGGGGGTCATCAGGGCCAAAGATACCAGAAGGCATGACGCTGACGACAGGTAAGCCTTGATCGGCAGCACGATCAGCAAGCTGTTGGGCCGTATATTTCGTCCGGTCATAGGCGGAGGAAAAATTCTTCTGAGTCCGTTGGAATGTTTCGTCGATGGTTTGTCCCTGGGTATCTCCATAAATGCCAATGGTGCTGCAATAAATCAGTTTAGATAGGTTTGAGGCCTTAGCTGCCTCTAAAACCGTACGGGTTCCATCGACATTCGTCCGCTCCATCAAGCGATCATCCACGAGTCCGAGTTCAACGAAGGCCGCAGTATGAAACATCCAGTCAACATCGACGAGATTGGCTTGAATGAGTTCAAAATCGGTAATGTCTCCTTCGACCAACTCAATGTCCAATCCTGCCAAGCGTTTGACATTTTTGGAGTTGGGTCGAACCAAGGCTTTAACGTGATGTCCTTGTTCTATAAGTTTACGAACAAGATGGGAGCCGGTAAATCCACTTGCACCGGTCACAAATGTTTTCATAACTCTAGGTAATTAAAGATGACGTCAATTGGAATCTGAAAGAAGAATCAATCATGGCTGTTGTATTTTTATCGGCTGTCATCATTACATGATCTCTTCATCGGCTAACGTCCGATGACGAACAACAATAGTGGTGCAATGGCTGCCCCGTGCGATCGCCCGAGGGATATTGCCATGCAAGGCCTGTTGTAAGACCCCCTGACGACTGGCCCCCAAGAGAATGGCATCATACCCCTGAGATTGAGTTTCCTCTAACAGAGCTTCCACGACGGAACTGCCATAAATAGGAATGGCCGAAACCGGACAGGGTAGACGGGTTTCCAATACCTGTGCCGTTCGTTTAAGGAAGGCCCTTTCCTCATCATTGGCGGGTTCCTGAAACACTTGGCATAAGCGAACTAGGGAGCGATCGCCTCCCGAGACCAAAGCCGATAATAACTCCAGTCCCGCCAAGGCATTGGCACCACCGCCGAGGGGAACCAACCAGCGTTGCAATTCCGGCATTGTGGCCGAATTCTGTTCGATCACCGCCTGGCCCCATTTCACTAATACCATTTGACAGGGGGCTTGCCGTAGTAAGCTATCGGCCACATCACCAAAAACTCGTCCTGGAGTGCGAGTTCCTCCTTTCCAACCCATCAATAATCTATCAATATGTCGTTCTTGAATCGTCTCTAAGACGGCAGCGGCCACATCATGGGCCACTCGAATCTGGGTGTGGACTGGAATTTGCCATTTTCGGCTCAGGTGTAGGGCCGTTTGTAACAGGCGGCGGCTATGGGTAATGCGGACTGGGGTTTCCGAGGGACTGCGATGGCGAGGTACAGGAACCACCTGCAAACATTCCAACTCATAGTGATTGGCTGCTGCGATCGCCGCCGCAAACTGCAACAACAGAGGAGCCGTTTTGGGGTTAGCCAAAGGAACTAACAGCCGCCCGCGGCCCGTAGCTGGAGCGCGAGTCACATAGACGGGATAGGAGGGTTCAACCTTACGATAACGACCCCGACCCATCAACTCCCGAGTTTCGGCTTCAACAATATCACTATGGGTAATAATCCCCACCAAACGCCGTCCATCTACCACCGGTAGCCGACCAATTTGATGGCGTTCGAGTAGATATAACGCCTGCATCAGACTATCCTCAGAACTCACCATCACCGGTTGAGGCATCATCAACTCAGAAATGGGAGTCTCATCGTTCATGGGAATCTGGGACAGTTTCATCAAATCCGTTTCCGTAATCATCCCCACCAAGCGAGTCTCTTCCACCACCGGAAACCCCCCATAGGGCGATCGCCGGAAAATCTCCAACACCTCGGCTAAGGGTAAATCACTCTCAACGGTTTCGACCCGACGTTGCATCACATCATTGACTGGGATATCAATCAAAGCAGACGAGTCCGCTTCTGGGGCCGGTTTTTCCCAGCCTCGTAATTCCAGCAGGCGATCGTACAACGACCCTGCCGAGACCTGTTCTGCCACCACATAAGCCAACACTGAGACAATCATCAGGGGCAGAACCACATTAAAATCTGCCGTAATCTCAAAAATAATCACGATCGCCGTAATGGGAATCTTAGCTACTGCACCAAAAAACGCCCCCATCCCGGCCAGAGCAAAGGTTCTCGTATCACCAATATCAAACAGAAGCTGACTGCTTAATCCCACCAAACTGCCGATCGCCGATCCTAAAATCAGCGTCGGAGCAAATAATCCTCCCGATGCTCCCGAGCCATAGACGATAAGCGTTAAGGCAAACTTCACCACCAGGGCGATCGCAATCATACTCAAACTGGCCTCGCCCGTGGTTAAAAACTCTCGCAACCCCGCATTATCGCGAAACTCCACCGGTAATAATGCCATCGTCATCCCAGACACGAACCCCGCCACTGCAATCCGTCCCGGAAGGCCAATGGCCAAATAGCGACGCTGCCAGGTTAAGCTGGCAACGATACCCCGGTTAAACCAACCGCTACAAATTCCCGTGATCACCCCTAACAGAAGTAACGCAGGAATGTCCTGAGGGGCAAATTGAGCGGTCACTGTGCTCACATCTGGATCCATTGTCACATCCCAAGGACCGCCACCTAAGATCCCCGAGACAACGGCCCCCACAAACGAGGCTAGAATTGCCGTCCCGAGGGTCAAACTCGACACATCCTGCAAGAGTTCTTCGACAACAAACAACACCCCCGCAATAGGGGCGTTAAATCCTGCGGCTAACCCAGCTGCGGCCCCGGCGGCAATGGTTTGACGACGATAGCCAGGGGATGTTGGCATCCAGCGAGTCATGGATGCAGCTAATGCGGCTCCCATATGTACCGTCGGTCCCTGTCGTCCCAGAGACATACCAGAGCCAACCACCAGCATCGTACTGAGAAGTTTGACGACCGCAAGGCGGAGGTTCAGAGAAATGGCCTGAGGCAACCGTTGAGAAGATGCCAGTTGTACTTTGACGTGGGACACCCCGCTGCCGGTCGCATCGGGAGAAAAGCGCTGAATCAACCATCCCGCTAAAAATCCTCCCACTAAACCAAATAGGGGGAGTTTGAGCCAAATTGGCAACCCGGGAGACACTTGTACTCGCCATCCCCCAAGCCAAGCAATCCCCTGGCGGAGAATGACCGCTGCTAATCCCGAGACAAGTCCAATGAAACAGGCTTCAAGCAGGGCCAGTCGTCGAGGCTCAAGAAAGTACAGGTGAAGACGGCGCGACAACGACGAGATGGCCTCACGGCTCGAAGACAAAAGTTTCATTCATGTTGTCGGGGGTATCTAGTTGTCGGGGGTATCTAAGGGTATAAACTACCATCCGGCATGGTTGCTCCAGTCCAGATGCCTTCTAAAAAATTGACCGCTTCCAAGGTGGCATTGCGTAAACTGGCGTGGCTAAAGTTGCTGCCGAGAACATTGACGCGATCGAGACTGGCTTTCCAGAGGTAGGCCTGTGCGAAGGTTACGTCTGTTAGATTAGCACCATCAAGATTAGCCAGGTTAAGATTGGCTTCACTGAGATCGGCTCCAGTCAGATCAGCATCTTCTAAGTTGGCTTTCATGAGATTAGCAGCAATGAGATTAGCTCGTATCAGGAGACTCGCTTCTAAGTTAGCGGCACGGAGATTGGCTCCTCTGAGAATCGCCACCCGTAACTGACTTTCCCGAAGATTGGCCGCACAGAGATTGGCTCCGGTGAGATTAGCCCCACTGAGTTTCGCCTCATGAAAGTCGACCCCATCGAGATCTAACCCTTGTAAGTCAGCGCCATTGAGCCAAGCATGGCTAAGATTAACACCATTGAGATTCGCGCCATTGAGATTGGCTCCACTCAGTCTAGCTCCGTGGAGATTAGCCCAACTCAGGTTAGCCTGTCGTAGATCGGCATTGCGGAGATTGACACCCACTAGGTTTGCGCCACAGAGGTTGACTCCTGCGAGATTCGCACGACGCAGATTGACACCGCTGAGTCCGGCTCCACTGAGCTTGGCTCCCACTAAGGAAGCCCCAACTAGAGATGCACCGTGCAGTTTAGCTTTCGTCAAATCCGCATTGCTGAGATCGGCTTCATCGAGTTTACAGTAGTTGAGGTTCGCCCCACAGAGATAACTGTTTGAGAGATTGGCGTAATCCAGGTTCGCCCGAGTTAAATTAATGGAGTTAAGATAGGAGTCGCTGAGGTTAATATCTTTGAGCTGAATTTGTTTTAAATCAGCGCCAATGAGGTTGCTATTCTGAAAATCTCGTTGGCCAGATTGGTATTCATCCAGCAGTTGTTGCAGTTGACTCATGGTGGGGATCCTCATGACTGAGAGATTTTTGCTATCGGGATCTTGGACTAAATCAGGAAAATTCAGAACTCACCCCGTCCTATTATTGTATCAGTTTTAATGCTGTTAAAAAAAAGATAGTCGAAGAATTAAATTTTATAAAGGCTACCCAGAGATTTAATGGCTGATGATATAAAATGGAGCTGATTTGGGCAAGCGTAGGGAAGACGTCAACGTTATTCGCTATACTGTCTGAGGGATCTAGGGAATCAGTCCCCCTTAACTTAAACATAGGAAAACCAAGTCCGAGTCTGGGAAGTTTGCCCTAAGACTAGATCCGGTGTACCTTGACGAGATACCCTAGGAACGGTTTTGGATTGTCCATGTGAAACACATTATGAAAGCCTCAGATATTATGACCACTGATGTCGTAACGGTGCGTGGTAGCACCACCGTTGCTGAAGCAGTGCAGTTGATGAAAGACAAGAAGACCCGAGCGCTTATCGTTGAGCGTCGTGAGGGTGACGATGCCTATGGTATTGTCACGGAAACGGATGTCACCTACAAGGTTGTGGCCTTTGGTCGAGACCCTAAAGCGATGCGGGTCTATGAGATCATGAGCAAACCTTGCATTGTCGTTAATCCGGATCTGTGTGTTGAGTATATTGCGCGTCTATTTGCCAATACAGGGATTCATTTTGCGCCGGTGATCAAGGATACTCTCCTCGGTACGGTGTCAGTCTCTGATATTTTGACCAAGGGAGACTTTGTCGAACGGCCTCGCAGCCTGTTGCTTGAGGATAAAATTCAAGAAGCCATTGAGGAAGCTCGCTCAACTTGTGCCGAGAAGGGGCCGCGATCGCCTGAATGTGCCTCAGCTTGGGATGTGGTCGAAGAACTGCAAGCCGAAGCGGCACACCAAAAGGCAGAACGTTTGCACCGAACGGCTTTTGAAGAATACTGTCAGGAAAACCCCGACGCTCCTGAAGCTCGAGTTTATGATACCTAATTGATGAGATTAGGTTGGACTGGGGGGGCGATCGCCCTTGTCCTCTTGGCCTTAATCCTCGTAACGCTCTCAATTCGCTATCAGACGCGCTCTGTTCGCTTTAAAGAACTTGAGGCAGTTCCCTCTCGTCCTGTGGCGATCGTCTTTGGGGCCGGGGTTTGGGACGACGGAACACCAACGCCCATGTTAGCCGATCGCGTCTTTGCGGGCGTGGATTTGTATCAACGGGGGACAGTAGAGCGGATTCTCATGTCCGGTGATAATCAGACCCCTGACTATAACGAAGTCGAGGCCATGGTCCAACTGGCTGAACAGTCTGGAGTACCGCGAGCAGCGATTTTGGACGATCGCCTGGGATTGAGTACCTATGAAACCTGCCGACGGGCACGGGATCACTATGGTATCCATGAGGCCGTTTTAGTTAGCCAACGGTATCACCTTCCCCGAGCCATTTACATCGCACAACAGTTAGATCTCGATGTCGTCGGCTATGGGGTGGCTGATTGGGGGGTTTATCGGTATCGTTCCATGCTTACCTATAGTCTGCGGGAAGTCATGGCGATCATTAAGGCGATCGCTCAAACCTGGAATACCCGGTGAGTTGGCCAGATTGGCGAGAACAAAGTTTGGGAAACTCTCCGGATCACTCCCCCCTACTCCAGGAGAAAGGAATGGTAGATGCACCCTGATGGCAAACCCCGGAACCTGCTGGAGGTTCCGGGGTTTTTTTTGGCTGCGTTCCACCGAGCTCGATCTCCCGCCACTCAGGCCATCGATCGCACACGGCCCTCAGCTAACTCACGGATGAGGATCAGATGCGATCGAATATAACTCGCCAGTTCCTCAAGATCATCCCCTGCTAACGGTCTCTTCTGCTGCAAATTCTCTAACAGTTGTTCAACTAAGCTCGTATCATCTAAGCTTCTCAAGGTTTGGGTTTGAGTCTCTTCAACCGTTGACCAAAGCTGACGTAACATCGTAGCATTCATCATAATTCTCCAATATCTAACAAAAGTTCTTACTGATAGGTTAGACAATTCTCGTGCAAACGAACAGCAATGATTGCGATTGTTTTACGAATTTTTGTTGACTAGCTTAAGCTAATATGAAGAAATTTAGGAGAAATCAACAAACCCATCCATATTGTGTAAACAACTATTAATGCGTCATTGTTTTTAACTGCTCCGATCCGGCTTCGTGATCCGAACAGCCCTAACAATACAACAACCCAGAAAGCTTATATACTCAGGACTAAGGGTTTCTCAAGTGAGTCCTAGTAGCCGTCAGATCTCGATCACTTGTGACGTCACATAACGTGATTTCATCTTGGTGCTCACATTTTGTTTTTTTACAAAAATCTACCTAGAGATGGATAACAATGACATAAAAGATCAGGTAAACTGCCCCCAAGAGTACCTTGCATTAAGTAAAATTCAAACTCAGAGGAGATAACGTCAATGGATATCGTGCGCCTCATCGCTGCAATTCTCTTACCCCCTCTTGGGGTCTTCTTACAGGTTGGGTTAACCGGACAGTTTTGGATCAACATTCTCCTAACCCTTCTCGGCTATATTCCGGGGATTGTTCATGCCGTTTGGATTATCGCCAGACGCTAACAGGCCGCCAAAGCGAGTAACCATTCTCAAAACGGCCCAGACTCAAACACACAATCCCATCCGGCTACAGACGGACTACTGCAAAAATTGGCAGAGATATCCCCAGTAAAGTCCGAGAAGTCGCTCCTGGGGTAGATCCTTTTTCCCAAGCCAATGGATTACACTAGGGTCAAGACGAGAGACGGGTACATAGACATCTACCGAACGGGCAAAGGTTCCAGAGGCTTAGGGTCTGGCCACTTACCTCGATCTCATCTCACTCAAGTGACAGGTCACAACATTAAGGAATTATCTACACTATGACTGAGCAAAGCCCTCAACGAGAAGAATATCAAGCCAAGGTGAAGGCACAACTCGAAAAAATTAACGCCCAACTTGACGAACTCAAGGCCAAAGCCGCTCAAACTGAAGCTGATGTCAAAACCGACTACCACAGTCGCATGGAAGAACTGTACGCCAAACGAGACGCGGCAGGTGCCAAACTCGAAGAACTGCAAAAAGCCGGAACCGACGCTTGGGAAGAAGTCCAGAAAGGCTTTGAAACAGCTTGGTCCGACTTAACCAGTGCGTTTGAGAACGCATCCAAGAAGTTTGACCAATAGATAGCAGGTTTCAAGTCCTACCAGTCGCAACCGGGTTGGAGACTCTCCCATCCCGGTTTTTCTGTAATTCCGTATACCGAGTCCCTTATTTCCTCAACCTCTGTCCATATGGCTGGAAACTCCATTACCAAAATTACTAAACCAAACTCTCGCCAGCGTGAAATCCTCGAAGTTGTGCTGAAACATGGCTGGGATTACATGAGGCTGCTGCTGAGTAGTAATGAAGCTGAGGAACCCGAACTCCCTCCGCCAACCGTTTTACAACGGATTTTTGTCGATCTCGGGCCAGTCTACGTCAAACTTGGACAATTGCTCAGTACCCGTCCCGAGCTGTTACCACCGGAATATATCGAGGCCTTGAGTTCTCTCCAAGCTGATGTTCCACCGGTGTCTTGGACAGAAATTGAAGCTCAACTGAACGGGGAACTGAAACAACCCCTCGATACAATTTTCCAAGATGTGAATCAAACTCCTGTGGCGGCCGGGTCTCTGGCCCAAACCCATAAGGCGGTTCTTTTAAATGGACGGGAGGTGGCCCTCAAAATTCAACGTCCAGGGATTGACAAAACGGTTGAGCGAGATATTGAACTGCTAGGCAACATTGCCGAACTCGTCTCCGGGACGGACTTTGGCAAATACTATGATGTGACGGGATTAGCAGAAGAATTTAGTAATGCGTTGCGAGATGAGTTAGATTTCACTCAGGAGGCTCACTATACCGAACGTCTCAGACGGTGTTTGTCAAAAAGTTCTTGGTTTGACGTTGAGCAGATTACGGTTCCTGAGATTATTTGGGACTATACCAGCCAGAAGCTATTGACGATGGAATGGCTCGACGGCGTCCCGCTGCTATCGGCTGAGATTACCGGAGAGCGCTATAACGGCGACCCCCAGGCTGAGCGAAATGCGATTACGACATTACTGTTTCGTTCGTTTTTGCAACAACTGTTTATTGAGGGATTTTTTCACGCCGACCCCCATCCGGGTAATATCTTCTATCTCCATGATGGGCGAGTCGCCTTTTTGGATGTGGGGATGACCGGAACTCTCGACCCACGAACCCAGGGGTTATTGGTCGAGACCATTTTAGCGATGATTACTCTCGATGCTCAACGCTGCGCTCAGTTGAGTTTGCAGTTGGCTCACCCGGTGCGGGCTGTGGATTTCATTCGCTTGGAGAATGATTACGATCGCCTGCTACGGCGTTACTATAACCTGAGTGTGGCCCAGGTTAACTTCAGTGAGGCCTTTTATCAACTGCTGCAAGCCGCCCGACGCAATCACCTACGTTGGCCGAGTAATATGGGACTCTACGCTAAGGCCCTGGCTAATTTAGAGGGAGTGGCGCGAACGTTTAATCCCCAAGTGAATTTACTCGATGAGATTCAGCCCCTGACAACGGATTTGATGCGCCGTCAACTGATTGGCGATAATCCCCTGCAACAGGTACTTGGGGCCACTTTGGAGTTTAAGAATCTGTCTCTCAAGTCGCCGCGCCAGGTGGATTTTCTCTTAGAACGGGTGGCCACGGAAACCCTGAAATGGAACCTTCAAGTCAGTGAACTGACGGAGTTACGCCAAAGTCTCGATGAGTCCGCCAACCGACTCTCATCGAGTGTGGTGGTGGGGGCCTTGATTTTAGCCGGGGCCTTGGTGGTCTCCCGAGATCAAACTCACCGCATTCCCTGGTTGGGGAATGTTTTATTTTGGACGGCTTGTTTATTGGGGTTATGGCTGGTGTTTAGTATTTGGCGTTCGGGGGGCAAAAAATAAAAAAACCCTGGAACGTTGGACGCTCCAGGGTGTGCCATCAGGGTGCATCTACCATTCCTTTCTCCTGAGATCGTCTGGGGGTTTCCGGATGGTTTCTCAGAAAAGTTGGCTCGAACAGGATGGTCGCCTAGTCGTTATCCTGGCAAAGACCCCAAAACCAAGGTGAGCCTAGCATTCGGGCTAGGCTCACCTAAAGAGATCTAGGGTGTTCAAAAAGCGTTCTCTGATTGAATCAGAGGTAGTGTTGACATCATTCCCAGCCCTGTCCGTGGAGGTGAATGAATCCTAAACAGCAGTCAGACAAGGGGCTAAGCTGGGGTTTCCACTGCACGGAATGCCCACCGCACAGCTAGCACAGTGACCGGCAACCAAGACCAGAAACTAGGTACTAGGGATAACTCATTTCTCATTGCCCGTCATGATGGAGCTTGAGGGTCAAGCGCAAATGCCGAGTCGAAATCATGGAACGTCGAAATCATGGAACTTGAAATCGAACTTGAAATCGAACTTGAAATCGAACTTGAACAATTGGACAATTAGACACAACGTGTGAAACAGCAACGGAAATTAGAAACGAAACCATGCTGCTCGACATTTCGGCGGGTCATGGATAGACCGAGCCAGGCAAGGAGACAATGTTGAAAACCGTTGACGAGTCACTTCCACCGCCCTAAACGACAGGGCCAAGTCTGGCCAAATGAAGTTAAATGAGGCTATTGAAGATGACAGCTTGGGTGAACGCCAGGTAACGAAAGGGGTTAAACCAAGAGTTTACAAGAATACCGCTAATCGTGTTTGCAGTCCCTAGAGCATCGGGTCTTTCCAGACGTTGGGGAAGGTCTAACGCTAACTGGGTTCCTGGGGAATCCTGTAGGTGTACCTCATTCAGGTGATGCAACAGGCAGACGATTATACGGGTGGGACTGATTCGCTGAATGACACTGAGCGACATCCCGGAGTTGATTCGAGTCAAGTTGGTGTTCTTTGCTCTACAGTGTCTGATATTAAATTAGCATAGCTGCGGCTTATGGCAAGCATAAGTTAACCTAAATTTACATTTTGGTTTTGTCTTGACTCATGCCGGGCAATCTGCTAGATTGGAAAAGCTGGAAAAAAGCACGGCTTGGTAGCTCAGTTGGTTAGAGCAGGGGACTCATAAGCCCAAGGTCGTCGGTTCAAATCCGACCCGAGCCATTTTTAAATAACGACTTCTTCGTGATACCCTCGTCTGTGGGACGGCCCCTGTGTGCGATCGCAGACGGGGGCTGTCTTGCGAGAACCTAGAAAGCCCTCCCCAAACATCTCAAAGTCGTTATGACTATGATAGAGTTGTAACAGTTAGTAAACAGATGCCTGCTGTTGCCCGGTTGTCTTGAGGAGGCAGCCAGTTGGCGATGGAGGAAACCGAGATAACACGACAGAAAAAAGGAGATTTATAGATTCATGACACAAGAAGGATGTCTACGAGTCGGTCAACCTGCCCCTGACTTCACCGCCACTGCTGTTGTTGACCGCGAATTTAAGACCGTGAAACTGTCGGACTATCGCGGTAAGTATGTGGTACTTTTCTTCTACCCCTTGGACTTCACCTTCGTCTGTCCTACAGAAATCACGGCATTTAGCGATCGCTACGAAGAATTTAGCAAACTCAACACAGAAGTGCTCGGCGTCTCCTGTGACAGCGAGTTCTCTCACCTGGCCTGGATTCAAACCGATCGCAAATCCGGCGGTGTCGGCGATTTAAACTATCCTCTCGTCTCGGACTACAAAAAAGAAATCAGTTCCGCCTACAACGTCTTAGATCCCGATGCTGGCGTGGCCTTGCGTGGTTTATTCCTGATTGACAAAGATGGTGTCATCCAACATTCGACCATCAACAACCTGGCGTTTGGCCGGAACGTAGATGAAACCCTACGGACCCTGCAAGCCATTCAATATGTTCAGGAACACCCCGACGAAGTCTGTCCCGCCGGTTGGACTCCTGGCGAGAAAACCATGAAACCCGATCCCGTTGCCTCTAAAGAATACTTCGCGGCCATCTAATCTCGCCTCGGTTTCAGCAAAATGACTAGCCCCCTGACCACTTCAGTCTTGGGGGCTTTTTGCTAGAGTATGGGCAACGAGACCTGTTCGGTTGTTCCAACGGAACTCCTAGACTCAGCCAGTTCCTCGTCGCTCAGTGAAACCCGAAAGGCTCAAAACAAGACAATAACCGGCTTTTTCGCCATTTTCTGTTCATTTTGACATCCATTGTGCCATCATGCAGCTTTACTCTAAAGACTTCCGTGGCTTACTAAATCGCCGTTTCTTGCATAACTTTCTCCCCATCCCTGCCACCAATCAATCTTACTATGACGTGGCTACCCCAGATTTTGAGTTACCGGATATTACCAACGGACGACGAGTTCACCTGCGGGACTATCGGGGCCAACAACCGGTGATTCTTGCCTTCACTCGTATTTTTACAGAAAAGCAGTATTGTCCTCTCTGTCTCCCCCATATTGTTGCCCTAAACAAGAACTATCACCGCTTCACGGAATTAGGGGTGGAGGTGTTCATGATCACCAGTACCGACGAACGCCAAAGTCAGATTGTGGTGCGAGATTTGGGTTTGAAATTGCCTTTGTTGAGTAATCCCGATTGTGATGTGTTTCGGCGTTATGGAGTTGGACAAGCGTTAGGAGCGCCCCTTCCGGCCCAGTTTATCTTAGACGCTGAAGGTAAGTTACGGTATAAACATCTGTTTTCGTTTTTGGAGTCTAATGCCTCCGTTGAGACGTTGTTAGAGCAGGTTCACCCCTGGGTTCTTTCAGCTGAGCCAGTGGTAGTTGGGGCTGTCTCTTAAAGAAATAGCTCCCCAGATTCCGAGAATAACTGGGGAGCAAATTGGCCATAATTGCGACGGCTATAATTGCGACCTTAAAGGACTCCTACATCAGGTTGAGATCGAGTTAGATGAGGATATCTTAAATCCAAGAGCGACGGCGAGAGGTTGGAGTATTAATGTTAGAGTGGGTTGACCAAGGGGGGATCGAAGATGTCGTCTTAAAGGTGACAGGATAGACTGGGGGATCATAGGGTAAGAAGAAACGCGGGCCGGCCTCTGGGGTGTAGTACGGATTGTAGAAGGCATCATAAGGGCGTTGAGTATTCCTTGATCGGATGGGACGGTAGCTTTCTTGTATGGCCTGTGATCGCGCTGACCAGTTCTGTTGTACTTGATACAACTGAGCCGCTTCTTGGAAATCAGATCGTGCATCAAAGCGACCCATTCGCCGGCGAGCTAGACCCCGTTGGTAGTAAGCATCGGCTGAGAAGTCATCCAGACGGATTGCTTGGCTATAGCTCCATTCTGAGAACTGATGTTCTCCCAAGCGGTCATGAATCTCACCCAATTTCATGTAATAAGACGCCTCATTGGGGTTCAAAGCCGTGGCTTGTTCGATATCCCAAATTGCCCAGTCATAGCGTCGTTGAGCTAGATGAGATAAGCCTCGTTGATAGTAGGCTTCATCATTGCCCCATTGATATTGAATAACTTGGTTGTAGTGTTGAATTGCCCTTGCGTGACTCCCCCGTGAGGCGTAGGCGAGTCCCAAACCCATGTTGGCCTCAATGGCGATAGACCGACCTCCCCATTCACTTGCACCCCTGAGTGCCTTTTTATAATTATGAATGGCATCCCAGGTATCCCCTAAGGCCAGGTGAGAGTCCCCAAGACTTAGCCGATACTGCGGATCATTCCAGCTTCTTAAGCGAATGGCGCTGTTGTACTTACGGATGGCCTCTTCATGGTATCCCAACCCAGCGAGGGCTTCACCCCATTGATAATAGTCGTAAGGTCGAACGAAACCGGGATATGAGGTTTCAATCTGCCGACGACTTCGAACAATTTGTCGTTCATAGCGACGGACTTCTTCAAAGGTGAGAAAGTTATCGCGAGATAGAGGGGTGTTCGTGTTGAGGAGAATGGATAAAGGGCGACCGTTTTGGTGAATGATGGTTTGATCGGACTGAGGTGTCACCGTCAAACTTGAGAGAGACATCCCCCGATCTAGACGAATCTTATCTTGGTCAGGGTCAAAGTCGGTGATGATATCGCGATCGCGGCTTGAGGAGGCTAAAAAAAAGTGGTTAGACCCTCCACCACCGGTGAGAGTGTCTCGCCCCTCTCCCCCAGATAAAACATCATTTCCGGCTCCACCTCGGAGGACATCATCACCTCCTCGCCCCAACATTACGTCATCACCTCGACCCCCAGTAATCCGATCATTAAAGCCTCCTCCGACAATGAATTCCCCACCACCGGGGATATCAACACCAAGCCCTCCATTCCATCGACGTTTTCCCCAGTCGTCAAAAAATGCCGGAGTTGACTCACTCAATGCTGCTGGAGATAGTTCTGATAGCGTTGTTGTGACGACGTCATTCCCGTGAACACCTCCTGACACCCAACTGTCTTCGAACATGAGATTCGATGCTCCCTAAAGCTGAAAAGGATGTTCTCCTTTATACGTGTTTTTACTGAATTTGGCTAGGGTTCTAAAAAGTTTTCACCATGATTGTCATATAAGTTTACATATGCAAAAGTCGAATCTAAGTGATTTCACGCATAGACCTCTCTGATAAAGATAGATATGCCTCTTTCTGGCTATACATACTTTGACTTTCGTATTGCTTTTATTTGTTTTATATATATTTAGTTTTATAGTTGCTTAAAATTATATCCGTAAAAAAACGGACATCGTACTATTTTTCGATAAGCCTGTCAGATATAGCGTGTCAGATGTATAGCAAACATTTCGAAAAATGGTATAGCAATCGGAGATTGCCTGATTGACACTCAGCAAGGATACTCTGAGTTGGAAGAGCATCCCCTACCTCTTGCCATCCCCTCGGTGGGAGGGGCAGGGGTGGGTTATGTCTTTTGCCTTTTGCATGCCTTTTGCCTTCTTGTCCCCTGTTTTTTGCCCTATTCAGACCAACTTTTGCTATATCAACCTTCCCCTGCCATAAAAATATCCATGAAAAAAGGGTAGTGATTCACTACCCTAAAGGTTCATAAGTTGTCCTGAGAAACGTAACTGAGGTCTCTCAGGGTTTGAGTTATTGCCGTTGCTGGAACGACGCGAGAAACTCGCGAATTTTCTCAGCCGCAACATCTCGTCCACCGAGGCCAAATGCTAGGGCGATCGCGATCGCTAACGCACCCAACAACAAGCCAAAGGCCAGATTAACAATATCCGGGGCAATCCCCATCTGTTGCAGGGCCATAGCCACCACAAAGACAATGATGGAGACCCGTGCCACTTGTCCGAGCAATTGCGCATTTGCCGAACCTGAACCCACAATTAAATTGTGAACCAAGTTGGCCAAATATAAGCCAATGCCGAGAACCACCAGTCCGGCTAAAATACGACCGAAGATGACCAGTAACCCAGAGACAATCGTGTTCAGAGCGGGAATTTCCAGGACATCGACAGCGGCGATGATACCGAATAGCTCGATACCAACCCAGAGAATAATTCCCACAAACTCAGAGGGAGTTCGGCTCCCTTGGAAGCGAGTCATTGCACCGGGATCTTCGGGGTTGCGAGGAGGTGGATTCAGGCCCAACGCCGAGAAGATATTATTGAATCCGACACTGGTGAGCAAGTTCGTGACGAACTCCGACACCAAGCGACCAATAAAGAAGGAAATGGCGACAATTAACGCCGCCGTAAAGATTTGAGGCAGGAAGTCTAAGACTCGCTGCAACATCGAAATCGCTGGGCCAGATACCGCAGCAATTTGCAGAGCATCCAAGGCCGCAATGGCGATAGGAATTAACACCAACACATAGACGAAGGTGCCGATGACGCCGGATAGGGTCATTCCCCCCATCTGTCCGAGGCCTAAGCGAGAGCCGAGATTGTCCACACCCGTCGCCGCCAGGAGATTGGTGACGATACCGCGCACCACTCGTGCTACAAGCCAACCGACAACGCCAATGGCGATCGCCGTCAGGATTTGAGGCAGATAGGAGAGGATTTTCTCGACCATGGCTTGCAGAGGTTCGAGTAACCCTTGCAGGCCCAGTGTGTCGAGAACAATGGGTAGGAACAGCAGAATGATGAACCAATAGAGGATATTGGCCAGAGCATCATTGACGAGAAAGGGACTCGAACCGCCGGATTGTTCCGCGAGACGGTCATCGAGTCGGAAGCTTTCGAGTCCTTTAGTGAGCAGGACTTTACAGAGCGTTGCCAACGCCCACGCCACAATCAGCAGAACAGCGGCGGCGGCAAGGCGGGGCAAGTAATCGAAGATCTGCCCCAGGAAGCCGGACAGGGGCTCTGAAACAATCTCTAGGTCGAGGACATTGAAGAACGCCAGCAAACCCAACAGCAGGATAATCCAATAGACAATCTTCGCCGCCCAATTTTCGACGGGAAAGTCGGTGGCTTGATTACCGGTGATTGACCCAGCGATCTTATTGTCAATGTCGGTGCGGTGCAGCAGTGCCTTAACGGCGCTGGCGGCTAGGGTCGCCACAATCCAAAAGAGGATGAGGATGGCGACGGCCCCGATGATACTGGGGATAAAGCCCCCGAGGGTATCGCTAATGCGATTCCAAAAGCCGGCCAGGGTATTCGGAGTATCTCCGTTGGCCTGGGCGAGAAGACGAGGGATTGCCTCGTCTGGTGGGTTTAGAGACCAAAGGTCTAACATACTTGGTTATGACGCGATCGCAATCTACCTTCAGTCAAACCGACGGTCAACTGTAGTCGAGACTGAGGAAGTCCGATGCGCCCTCCGTATAACGACAGATGCAATCAGAGGCAACGGTGAATAGGACATCACTCCTATTGCAAGCCCGTTACATCTAGCTTGAGTTTGGTTCGGTCTTTACGATGAAAGACGTAGAACGCAAAACTATGATAGCTATGTTGCCGTAATCGGCAGCACTTGGAAACATACTACAGAAATAATCAGATTCATCCTAGTTTTTAAGGCTTTTTCCCCTTTCTCCTTCCAAGGATAACTCTATTTATCAATCACAATTTGGTGATTCGACTCAGGAGTGTCCCTCAGCTTGTGTCAAGATAATTCTAGGGGCGATCGCCCAGAATTAGCGTAAATCGCTCAGTCCTACCTGAGCTTGTCGTTAGCTTATCGTTAAGGTTGCAGCAACGCCTGCACCAAACCTTACACCGAACCTTACACGGAATCTTGCACCGAGTTAGTGAACGTTGAATGTCTTTAAGTCGTGTTTTTGAGCAATCTATTTATATTCGTGCTAGTGCGACAGCCGTGGAGCGATGTCTCACGGATCTGGAGTTGATGCACACTTGGCTCAATCCGGCCCTACGCTGTGAACCCATTGGGAATTGGGATGATACTCTCGGGGCTACATCTCGTTTTGTGATCCAAATCCCGCTGCTGAAGCCGAGTTTAACTAGCCGTATCGTGGAACGGGAGCCGGGATTGGTGGTTTGGTCTTTTGAAGGATTTTTCGTGGGCCGCGATCGCTGGGAATGCCAACCCCAGATTGAAGGAACTCTACTTCTGAACCGCTTTGAATTTTCCATTCCCAATCCCCTAATCGCCTTTGGCTTCGATCGCATCGCCGCCGATTGGACTCGCGAGGATATGCAGGCCCAGCTTCGTCGCCTCAAACGAGTTGCTGAGCGAAGTTACCGCCAGGGAGCCTAAAACATGGCAGCGATCGACCTCTATCGAGACGTTCGAGGCCGGGGTCCGGCGATGCTCTGCCTCCACGGACATCCGGGCAATCGTCAGAGTATGGCTGTCTTCACCGATGCGCTTTCGGCCCACTATTGCACCATCAGCCCTGATTTACGGGGGTATGGTCTCAGTCATACCTCAACGCCCTTTTCCATGGCCGATCATCTCGATGATCTCGATGAGTTATTAACTCGCCTGAATGTCGACAAATTCTGGTTGCTGGGTTGGTCTTTGGGAGGGATTCTGGCCCTGGAACTGGCCCTACGACATCCTGATCGTGTTCTGGGAGTCATTGGCATCGCGACGGCGGCTCGACCCCGCAGTGACCATCCCCCCGTCTCACGCTCAATGTTGACCTATAGTGCTTTGGCGGGGATCAGCAATGGTCTGATTCCGGGTCATCCTTGGATTATTGAGCATTGGGGACGGCGATCGCTGTTTCAGTATCTTGTGGCCCGGCAGACTCCGGCGGTGTACCGCTACCTGGCCCGAGAGGGAATATGCGCCTATTTGGGAACCAGTCGCTTGGCCCAGCAAGCCCTCTCTCAAGCCTTACGGGACGGCTATGATGCCCGATCGCGCTTAGGGGAAATTCGTTGTCCCTGTTTGTGGCTCATCGGCGATGGCGATCGCCATATCACTCCAGCCGCCAGCCAAGAAACCGCGCGGCTTCTTCCCCACTGTGATGTGAGACTGTATGAAGAAACCGCGCATCTTTTTCCTTGGGAAGTTCCCAATTTGGTTTGTCAAGATATCTTGACTTGGCTGACACACCCTGAGCGAACACGTCCCGCTACATCTGACCACTAAAGGCGGGCTTTGGGCTTGACTTAGGGAACTCGCTGGCCTCGTCAAAAATGGTCAATTGCGAGGGTTTATAGCGCCCTACTTGAGCTTGGATTCCCTGAGCGCCTTCGCTTTCGAGATCTTCGATATAGCCGACTTGAGCGTTGCGTGCCTCTTTCTGAGAGAGGAATGGCCCAAAGTAGTAGGTGCATTGGGGCTGATCGGTTTGAATTTCAATCCACCACGCTAAGCCGATGAGTTGCAGAATGTTAATGAAAAATTCCTTCATGACGTTTGCCCATGTGTTAATTGATATTGAAGCTTGTGAAGCCAACAGACTCGACGCTGTTACTTTACAGTTCTTTATACTTTGCCCGTTGTTTTTTGGCAACGCCCGCAAACTCGGTCTAACCGAGAGGGAACGATGACATCTCGATACTACTACGATCCCCAATTTTTGAGCTGTAGTCGATTCGACCAACGTTGACGATAGATTTCATAGAGGGCCATCCCGGCCGCGACTGAAACGTTGAGACTCGGGGTACTACCGGCTAGCGGGATGGAGACGAGTTGGTCACAGTGGCGTTGGGTTAGGAGGGATAAACCATCGCCTTCTGCTCCCATGACTAACACAGTTGCTCGGTCAAATTCAACCTCGCTGATCACTGAATCGGCCTGTTCGGAGAGTCCATAAATCCAAAACCCTTGTTCTTTAAAGGTTTCCAAGGTTCTGGACAGATTCACAATTTGAGCAACTGGTAACTTTTCGATCGCCCCAGCGGCCACCTTCATCACCGTAGACGTGACCCCAGCGGCGCGACGTTGGGGAACCACCAACCCCTGAGCGCCAATGGCTTCAGCGGTGCGAATAATGGCGCCTAAGTTGTGGGGATCCGTGATCCCGTCACTAATAATGATGACGGGGCGATCGCTGACCTTTTTGGCCTGTTCAATGAGATCGTCAATGTGCCAATAGTCGTAGGGTGCCACTTGAGCGATGACTCCCTGGTGGTTTCCGCCGTCGGCCATGCGATCAAGTTGTTTGTAGGAGGCTTCGTCAACGACAGTTCCTCGCTGTTTGGCTTGGCCAAGAAGGCTATGGAAGCGAGGCGCATGGCGCAATTGCTCAGAAATCCAGATGCGATGCAGACGGCGATCGCCCTCTAAGGCACTTAAGACGCTATGACGACCATAGATCAGATCGCGATCTTCGAGGCTGTTATCATCTCCTGACATGGCAGGGGAGGAACGGCGGTCATCACGGCGATCATCACGGCGGTCATCACGGCGAGGGCCGCGAGCGTTTTTAGAAAACCGGGGTTTGTCGGACTCTCCTGAACGCAAGGAGGGTTTGCGAGAGAATTTACGGGGTTTAGGGGTCATGAGGGTTAATCCTTGAAGTGAGTTAACAGTTGAAATATCAGTGGGAACAGCCGTGGGAACAGCCGTGGGAACAGCCGTGGGAACAGCGGTCAATCACCGGTCTTGTGGAGGGCAGACTCGGGTCATCTCCGCCTAATCATCACCCTCATCATCAAACGTGAAGCGGCTGAGGAGTTCAAACAAGCGCTCTGAATCTGTTAAATAGAGATAGCCTATCAAGGCTTCTAAGCCGGTGGCCTCCTGATAGGTTTTGGGATCGAGGCGTTTCGGGGAGCGAACCGTTGCATTGCGTCCCCGACGAATCACATCCCGTTCTTCGTCCGTTAAATCGGTCTGAATGGCGTGAAGTTGCTCAGCCTGACGTTCGGCCCGAACTTGAGCCACCACCTGTTGATGATAGTGATGCGTCCGCCGAGGTGGAAACAAATAATGTTGGCGAACATATAACTCATAGACGGCATCCCCTACATAGGCGAGGGATATGGGCGACAGTTGCCGCAATTGCTGGGGGGTTAAAGACTTCTGTAGCAAGCCAACGTCCTCAAACAAGGCTTAATTCCTAGAAAAATCTAATCTAACAAACAACAGAATAACGAGCCGTTTTGCTCCATCGCGCAACGGCTCGCTGACCTATCCGAAACCGATCAGGATTTGGAGACGTTGGCGATCGCCTCATCCACCGAACCCTGTAACGATAGGAACTTCTCCAATCGCACCAGTTTCACAGTTTGGGTGACTCGCGGGTTGGTGACCACTTGCAAGCTTCCTTTAGCAGTCTGCGCCCGTTTAACTAACTGGACGAGTGCGCCCAAGCCGGAGCTATCGACAAAATCAATCTTCGAGAGGTCTAGGATGACATTCGCCGGACCTTCATCGATACATTTGCTAAGAACTTTTTGGAAGTTCGGCTCCGAGAACGCATCAAGCAGCCCCGTGAGTCGGAACAACTGGTAGTTTCCTTTGACTTCTCGTGTGCCTCGTAGGCTAACCGTCAAGTTGAGTGGCTCAGGAATAGCGTCCTCCTCGTGTCACGTAATACCTTGAGTTAACGCCTCAGTATAGGCTGTATTCAAACATTTGTCTAGGGGATGATCCCAGACGAGACGAATCAGCAAGGGGTCTGAGTCTGAAACTAGACGGATACTGGGGTTTGTCGGGCCTGACGCATCGACTCAACAAATTGGCCAAAGAGATAGTCTGCATCATGGGGGCCAGGACTGGCTTCGGGGTGATATTGCACTGAGAACAGGGGCAATCGTTTATGACGCAGGCCGGCGACAGTGCGATCGTTGAGATTAAAGTGAGTCACTTCAAGATCTCCACTTAAGGACTCAGCATCAATGGCGAAGCCGTGATTCTGACTGGTAATTTCGACCTGTTGACTCAAGCCACAGGGTTGATTGAGTCCCCGGTGGCCAAACTTAAGCTTAAAGGTATCGCCCCCAATGGCCTGTCCGAGAATCTGATGTCCCATACAAATCCCAAACATGGGTTTTTCAGCCGTCAGCAGGGCCTTAACGGTAGCTACGCCATCTTGAACCGCAGCGGGATCTCCGGGGCCATTGGAGAGGAAGATGCCATCGGGGTTATAGCTGAGAATGTCCTCAGCCGAGGTGTGAACGGGAACCACAATCACCCGACAGCCGTAGCTGGCGAGGCGACGGAGGATATTGCGTTTGACCCCGAAGTCAATAGCCACAACGGTGTAAGGCTCTTCATCCGGCGGAGATTTGGGGCCAAATTCCCAGATGTCGGCCGTGGGTTCGTGCCATTCATAGACTTCATCGGTGGAGACTTCGGGAACGAGGTTCAGGCCCGCCATACTCGGGGCAGACTGGACTTGCATTAGTAGGGCCTCGGGATCGAGGATTTCCGTAGAAACAGCCCCATTCATGGCTCCAGCAGAGCGCAGGTTGAGGGTTAAAGCACGGGTATCAATGCCGTAAATTCCCAGAATCCCATGTTCTTTGAGATAATCGGGTAACGATTGAGTCGATCGCCAGTTACTAGGGCGGTGACAGATATTACGGGCGATCGCCGCCTTGGCAACCGGGCCGTTCGATTCTTCATCGTCGGGGTTCACACCAACATTCCCCAGTTCGGGATAGGTGAAGGTAATCAATTGACCACAATAACTGGGATCGGTTAAAACTTCCTGATAACCCGTCATTCCGGTATTGAAGACAACTTCACCGATGGCCGTTCCGGTGGCACCGAAGGAGTAGCCTTGGTAATGGCTGCCGTCGGCGAGGACGAGGAGTGCGGGTTTAGCGCCTGAGATGGGCATGGCTGTGCGGGTAATTGTGTCGATCGGCGCTATTATGCCACGAGTCGGGGGCTGAGGGGGGAGCTGATAGGGGTAATTTGGTGAGGGTGCGATCGCATTTTAGGGGGAACAGGGAATAGGGAACAGGGAATAGGGAATAGGGAATAGGGAATAGGGAATAGGGAACAGGGAACAGGGAACAGATTGCCTCTTGCCTCTTGCCTCTTGCCTCTTGCCTTCCCCTCCTGGGAGGGGCAGGGGTGGGTTATGCCTCTTGCCTCTTGCCTCTTGCCTCTTGCCTTCCCCTCCTGGGAGGGGCAGGGGTGGGTTATGCCTCTTGCCTCTTGCCTCTTGCCTTTCTATGAGATACTGCTACTAAGACGCTAGGGATCGAGGATACATCATTGTGAAAGCTATCACACTATTAGGATCAACGGGATCGATTGGGACACAAACCCTCGATATTGTCGCCAGTCACCCCGATCGCTTCCGATTAGTCGGGATTGCGGCGGGAAACAATGTGGACTTGTTGGCGCAACAGGTTCGCCAATTTAAACCGGAAATTGTTGCCATTCGTAACGCGCAGAAACTGCCACAATTACGGGAGGCGATCGCCGATCTCGATCCCCAACCCCAGCTAGTCGCCGGAGAAGAGGGCATTATCGAAGTGGCCCGTTATGGTGATGCGGAAGCCGTTGTCACCGGAATTGTCGGCTGTGCTGGCTTACTGCCGACTTTAGCGGCGATCGAAGCGGGCAAAGACATCGCCCTCGCTAACAAAGAAACCCTCATCGCTGGCGGCCCGGTGGTGAATCCTCTGATCCAAAAACATGGCGTAAAACTACTTCCGGCCGACTCGGAACATTCCGCTATTTTCCAATGTTTACAAGGAGTTCCCGAGGGAGGACTCAAACGGATCATCCTCACCGCCTCTGGGGGGGCCTTCCGAGATTGGGAGGTTGAACGACTCGCAGACGTGACCGTTGCGGATGCGATTACTCATCCCAATTGGTCTATGGGGCGCAAAATCACCGTTGACTCAGCCACCTTAATGAATAAGGGCTTAGAAGTCATCGAAGCCCATTATCTCTTTGGTTTAGATTACGATGACATCGATATTGTGGTGCATCCTCAGAGTATTATCCACTCTTTAATTGAGTTGCAAGATACCTCCGTTTTGGCACAATTGGGTTGGCCCGATATGCGGCTACCGTTACTCTATTCCTTGTCCTATCCTGAGCGGATTCCCACTGACTTAGAACAGTTCGATTTAGTGAAGTCAGGAGATTTAACCTTCCGAGAACCCGATCATCAAAAATATCCTTGTATGGAGTTAGCCTATCAAGCTGGACGAGAGGGTGGCTCAATGACGGCGGTGTTAAATGCAGCTAACGAGCAAGCAGTGGCGTTATTTTTAGATGAACAGGTGCAGTTTTTAGATATTCCGCGTCTGATTGAAAGCGTCTGCGATCGCCACCGCAACCAAAACAAAGCCACCCCCAGTTTAGAGGATATCTTAGCGGCGGATGATTGGGCGCGTCAAGCGGTCTTGGACGCTGCCCGGCAACGGACGGCTAAGACGGTTTTGACCTAACTGGTTTTGACCTAACTGGTTTGGACTGAACTGATTTAGGCTGGAACTTGGCTTCTGGGACAATTCCCATAACTGAACGGTTCCATCAATCCCCAGCAAGACCGATTCTTGACGCAAGTCAACCAGGATTTTGGTAATCCATCCTTCTAGGAGGTGTTGAGCCTGTTTCAAGCCAAAATCAGTCGTCCAAACTTCAATTTCATAAATCACCTCTTCTACTAAGCCGAGTTCATCGCTTTGATAATAGCCACGATGTTGTTTACAGAGGGTTCCCCCGCATAATTGACAGAGATCTTGATTGATTTGACGAACGAGGTGAGAGGTATCTGTCGGCTGATTTCCATCAATCGTTGTCGGAATCAGAAGACGCAGAGAGTGGGTTAGGGTTTGGCTAATGTTAAGTTGCATCATGATAGGAAAGGCAAAAGGCAAGAGGCAAGAGGCAAAAGGCAAAAGATAGGGAACAGGGAACAGGGAACAGGGAACAGGGAATAGGGATAACCCACCCCTGGCCCCTCCCAAGAGGGGAAGGGAATAGGGAACAGTAGGGGCGTACCCTTGTGGTCGCCCTCTTGTGGTCGCCCTCTTGTGGTCGCCCTCTTGTGGTCGCTTGGGAATTTATTTGGCTTATTGTTCTTGTTTTGCGCCTGACTTGAAACGCCACCAACCTTGACGAATGATCCGAGTTCCAGCGGTTAATTTCAACATCCTTAAAGTTGTTGCCCCGAGAAGACCTCGACCTAGATTGGCTCCTTCTAAATTGCTGTAGGAAAGATTGACATCTTGTAGGGTCGCTTTGGCTAAGTTGGCGCCTCGTAAGTCTGCCCAGGTGAGATTTGCACCTCGTAAATTGACATGGGAAAAATTGACGTTTTCTCCATGAACCCCGCTAAAATTACAACCGACTAATTTTGATTTATAGAAGTTGCTTTCTGCCAAAAAAGAATGACTAAAATTAGTCCCTTGAAGACAAGTTTTCTGGAAGTTAGCATGGAGAAGAGAACTCTGGCTGAAATCACAACTGCGTAACTCACTCTGGGTAATGACGATATTATTTAAATCCAGCCCCCGTAAATTAGCATTGGCAACTTTGATGAGATGAAAATTCTTAATTCCTTGTTCGAGTTGCTTAAAGAACTCATCAGCCGGAATCTCTCGTTTCGGTTCATCGGATTCCAGGAGATTTTGCATTAGGTTCCACATGAGACGTTAGACTCCTAAATGACGGCAATGGGGAGGGGATTCAGCGATCGCCCTCCCGACGAACTATTAACCCAGTCAATTGGGGTTTTTATGCAGGTTTTTTATGCACTTTAGCTTAACTGGGAAATGACCCCCAAAATTGGGGAACTTTGCGGCTGATATTGGCTCGCAAACGGGGGATTAAATCGGCACAGGTGAACTGTAAATCATCGATCGCCGTCTCCAACGCCGCCAGTTCGAGTTCAGGAAGTTGGGGGTTGCGGGTTTGGCGTAGCAGCCGTTGCAAAACCCGGGGGCGGAATTTCTCGGTGATGGCGGCGAGGCTATAGCGAATATCGTTGACGCGCTTGATGGTGTCGCTATAGCAAGAGGCGACTCCTTCCTTAACGCCAGGTTCAACGGGATCACGATGTTGGCGGGCCAGGGCCAGCAGCCAGTCGAGGGGTTCGATGAGCGATCGCACCTGTTCGCGTACCATTAACCGATCCTCTAAACTGGGAGCTTGACCCGATCGCACCCCCTGGCTGAACTGTTCCAAAGCTTGGGCTAAGGCTTCGATATTGGCGTTTAAAGTGGTCTCCACCTCATTTAAGTCATTCAAGAGGACTTGCGCCTGTTTAGGGCTAATCAGTTGGCGAGCAGAAGCCAGGCGGACAATTTCGGCCAGTTGGGGAATCCCGTCATAGTTCCCGGTTTGGCGGGCCAGTTGGCGATAGCGACGGAGAACTTGGCGATCGCTGGCGAGGTGACGGCGGGGGGACTCCAGAGGGGTAAGATGGGGTGGAGTCACCCGCATCGGCGTTTGAGTGGGATTGTGAGGAGCTTGCATAGGGATAACCTTCTTGTCACTCATGGGATTGAAGGAGTGGCGATCGCCCCCTGAAGAAGTGGTAGAGGTGTGAGAAGGGGTAGAAGCGGTGGAGCGATCGCCGATCTGTTGGCATAACCCAGGAGAGGCTAGGATTTATGCAAAACTCAGGAATTTTCTCCAGAACCGTCATCCGCCGCACGAATCCAAGCCTCAACTTGCGCCTGAATCGCCTCACTCACCAACTCATCGCGGGAGATCTGCACATCCTGGCGTTGCGCATGGGCCAGGGTGAGCCAGCAGGCGATCCCACTGGTGACGACGGAGAGGAGAAAGAAGAACAGGGGAAAGCCTAAACTGGCCACATCCAAATTGAGGACTTTATTGTAAAGACTTAGCACCGCCAAGCGGACAATTTCCGTCCCCGATTTCAACTCATAGTCCTCATCAAAATGACGCGCAAACGCCGCCGGTAGATGCTGTTCTAGGAATAAAACATCATCCCCGAGTTGCTGACGTTGGGCCAATTTTTCCCCCCAGGCCTGCTGGGCCTCTTCCTTAATGGCTTGGGCCTGGCGTTCGAGGCGGAAGACGCGTTGTTGGAGGGGCAAATTTTCCAGAGGAACCTGACTCCAATCGCGATCGCGCTCCTCCCACGTTCCATAGAGTTTCACATGAAGCGTATCCCAATTGGGGTTCTCCCGAGAAATCCCGGCCAACTCCCCTTGCAACTGCTGAAATTCCCGCTGTGCAGCTTCCAAGGCTTCACTGCTGGCGGGAATCTCCTGCAAATTCTCCGTTTGTCGTTCAATTTCCTCCTGGGCCTTTAATTCTGCCAAAAAGGGACGATTATTCAGTGCTTCCATCCCCACCCCAGCGGCGAAGGATTGCAACACACTCATCGCAATCATGGCCGCCGCGCCGGCTTTGGCCCAGCTTTGGTTCCCATATTTGCGGCCCGCCACCGCTGTACCGTTGTCGTTGGTGAACTTAATCAGCAAGAGATTGAGGGTTAAACTGGCAGAAATAGCGGCCAAGCCTCCGAAGTCTTTGAAGGCGAAGAAGAGTAGGGGTTGGTTGGTGATGGCGTTGAAGAGACTGGCGACAGTAATCACCCGGGCCGTGAGGTTAGAATGCTCTTGTAACTCTGGGGTGACATACACTTGGCCATGAAAGTCTTGGGGATTGGCGAAGACGAGGTTTTTGAGAACGCGAACCGGTGAGACGACTTGCTTGAGGCGCCGTTCCCAGAGTCGAGGGGGTTGTGGGGGGTGATTCAGTTGCGGGTGAGACTCCCGTAGGTTTTCGGCGATGTGTTTGGCTTCGGTTTGGGGGTTGGGGAGTTGCGTGGATTTGAGTTTCATCGGTTACTCCAACTGTGATGTTGCGTCGGCTGACATGGGAGTAACGCTTGGGGGAGGGGTTTTTATGCAGATTGAGGGCATGACTATAGCAATCTTCGATGGCTTGATTGACACTCTGAGTTGGCAGAGAATCCCCTACCTGTTGCCTTTTGCCTTCTTTTCCTCTGTTTTTTGTCCTATTGAGACCAATTCATGCCATATTATTGACGAGTTTTGTTAAGTTGTTTAAAATAAACGTGAGAAATCTAATAAATAAATGCCATGATTCAATTTACTGCCAAGGTGGAGGAAGGCAAAATTGTGATTCCTGAGGAGTATATCGGTATGGTTGGTGAAGAGGTTATCGAAGTAACGATTAAGCCTAAATCATCTCGTTTGCTGGATCGTCTTGCTGAAAAGCCTTTGGCAGCATCGGGATGGCGTGATTTGTCAAGAGATGAAATACATGATCGATTCGATGGATAAAATTTTTATTGACTCTAATATTTGGCTTTATCGACTTCTTGATGACCCTATAGCCCTGATGAGCGAGTACGAGTTAGACTTTTACCAATGGACTCAACGTCAAAGTGCGATGCTGCGATCGCGCCAGGTGGAACATCTCGACTGGGATCACCTGGCCGAAGAACTCGAAAGCATGGGGAAACGGGAACGACGGGAACTTAGCAACCGTTTAGGGATTTTGTTGGCCCATCTGCTGAAATGGAGGTATCAACCGGAACGACGCAGTGCATCTTGGCAAGCCACCATCGCGGTTCAGCGACAGGATATTGAGGAGTTACTGGAGGATAATCCCAGTTTAAAGTCTTATTTGCTGGAGGGATTTGAACGGGGATATCGTAAAGGCCGGTTGTTGGCGATCGCGGAAACTCATTTACCACCTTCCACCTTTCCCAGTGAACCTCCTTTCACTCTCCAAGATGCGTTGGAAACAGAATTTAAGCCATAAAATCACAGTAGGGGGTGTGGCGGCTTCGGTCATGTTGATGCCGATTTAGGGAATGAAGATTGACGAATTTTGTTAATTTATTTAAAATTAACTGATATACCAACAGGTAAAAATGATGCCAATTCTAAATATAACACCAGAGCAAGTATTGAGTTTACTTGAACAACTATCTTGGCAAGAACAACAAGAGATATTGCAATACCTTAGTCAAAAAATGAAGGACAACCAAGATAACAGCGATTCCCAGACAAAAACACATCCCCTTAATCAGCTAGCAGGAAAAATAAAAGCGTTTCAAGGAATGAATGGGTTGGCTTGGCAAGAAAAAATTAGACAGGAGTGGGATGAAGATTGATTATCTTGTTGATACTAATATTTTGATTTCATTGTTTAACAATCAACTGAGACAAGCGATTCCCAATGGAATTATCGGTTATTCTGTTATCACAACTATTGAAATTTTATCGTTCAAGGGTTTATCTTCTCAGGAAGAAAGTTTAATTCGCTCAAGATTACAACATTCGATTCAGGTTTTTATCAATGAAACGATTGCAGAAAAAACAATTCAGCTACGGCGACAATATAGACTAAAGATGCCTGATGCTATTATTGCTGCTAGTGCTTGGGACTGTGAAGCGGTATTAATCACGAATGATAAACAGCTATCAAAAATTAGTCAAATCCAAGTTTTGTCTTTGCCTATTAAAAGTTAAGGAACAGATGGGAGACGTTGCGTTCCGGCTGGTAGGGGCGAAAAATTTTTCGCCCCTACTATGGATGGGTTAATGGATGAGTTAACCGATATCCTAATCTAAATCCTCTCGTAAAGATTGAAACAGGCGCTTGAGAATTTCTCGTAACTCCAGGCGATCGCCCCCCAAAGAATCGTCCTCCTCCTTAAAGGCTAACTCAAGAGGAACATCCTGTCCCACAGATTGATAGATTAACGTTTCCAATTCCTGGGCCGCAGTTTCCACCCGTAAAATCTCAACATCCTCTAACACAAACGCCCGTTCTAATTGCGCAATAACCCCCTGACGTTGCTCCTCAGACCATTGGCCATGACGAGTCCAATAGGCTTGTAACTCCGCTAACAACGCCTCATCTAAAAGAGGATTAGCCACTTCTAATAAATCGAGTAACGCATCCGTTGATAAAAACTCCTCGCGCTCAATGATCAGTTCCGGGAACTCCGTTTCTACTGCTGGCGCAACGCCAACAATCGTTCCCCAGGTGTTTTGCGGATTCACTTCAACCGCAAGGTAGGCCATGCGATCGCCCAACGCCACCTGTTCAGGAATCTCCAACGCCTCAGCCTCCGCAGCTAGGGGTATACATTCGACAATCCCCAAACGGCGATCGCCCTCAAACACCTCCAACTCGGCAAAATCCGTTAACACCTGTAGAACCGGGTTCCAAACACTGCTGGCTTCCCAATCACAGTCATAGCCAAAGCGGTTCAGATAGCGGGCCACCACCCAAACGGCGATCGCCCGAGGACGAATCCTTTGCACTTGTTCCGGTGATAGTCGATTCAGCAAACCATTTAATTGGTCATGAACCCGACTTGGAATCGGAATCAGTTGTCCGAATTTTTCTTCAAATTGTTCAGTCGTCATAATGTTCCTCTGGGTTGAATGTCGTCAATCTAATTATCAATACACATCAACAAAGCCGATCGCCCATCTGGGCCAACAAAGGACGAATCGTTCGACTCCAAGCCCCATTCATCACCCCAGGAGACACATTAAACTCCTCAGCCAACCGTTTCAGCGTCCATTTTTCGCCACAAGAGGCATAATCATAAATACGGAGTAACACCGACTGAACCGTAATCGGTGGCGGGGGAGTTTGGCGGACAAAATTAGTCTTTAAAGCCCCAGTCGGGTCTAACTCAAACTCTTGGCGAACCTTCTCCAAGCGGCTGGGTTCATCATCCGCTTGAGCCATCTCTCCCGCCTCCAGGCGAGTCTCCTGAATCAAGTCCCTCCGTTCCTGACGGTTATCCTCATAAGCGCCCTTACAGTTGATATTCCAGAGGGTAAGGGGGCTAGCATCTCCCTTGTCGGGGTCGTAGGCTTTCTCCTCCGCCGTCCCCGAACCGCGAATATCACCATAGATTTTCCGTTCAATATAGTCCCAAGCGTCAAGCGAAGCATCTACATAGAGCAAATCCTCCTCATAGTGGGGCGCATATCCCCGCCAAAAACATTCCTTGGGTGCGTTCATCATCATGTTTAATCCTTCTCGTCGTAATCGTTTACATTCTTCTGGTGACTCCGCCTGTAAGGCTCGGCGAAAAATATCCTTGAGTTGCTCATGAATCTCCGGGGGACATTTGTCTTCATGCGTCATCTTGGCCGTCCTCGACTGGGGTGAACTACTCATAGTTTGCCCCATCTCTTGACCCATTGACCGCTCAAATTTATCCATGATTTCACCTCTTTAATCTTGACAAAACGTGCAATTAGTGCATTTCAGCCCAAGCCATAACAGCCTAAACCCGCCCAATGTACCGGATGCTCAAAGGGATGCGCCTCATGGCAATAGCGTTTAATCAGTCGCTCCCCGTTCTGCAAGCGATGCACTGCCTCAACGTCTTGCTGTAGCCGTCGCTGTTCCGACTTGAGATAGGTCTTGAGGGGTTTAGCATAGGCTTGCTGAAACTCCTCCCCCGTCATCTGCCGCATCTCCTGCTGCGCCCGCTGCAACGCCGCCACCCGGGACAAGCCCCGATGACGTTGCTGGTGATACAACCCCGACACCAACGCCGCCGACAAATCATAAATCGACCATTGACTGGCAATCACCCCCCGCGCCCCGGCACAGAGAAAGCCCGTACTCACCGCCACTGGCTCATCCAGGGCACTATCCGGCAGAAACAACCCCGTCTCACAACAGGAGAGATAGACCTCCTCCAACTGCGGAAAGCGCCAAGCCGGAGAAAACAGTTGACTGACCGTAATCGTGCCATCACTGAGTTTTAACCCCGACTCCAGGGGATTATCCCAGCGACTTTGGGCGTGGTGACTGCTGACGAGGTAATTACTCGCCTCCAACAAGCCTCGGTACGCCGTCGTCTTGGCTTGCGCCCCAATCAGCCGCCGTTGCGACTCAATCTCAAACAAGTGCGCCACCGTCATCCCCTCAAAGGAACTAAAGGGCAAATCATCGGTGGCATTTTCCACAGTCCCATACTCCCGAGTCTCCACCGCCTGGCGACCCTGACAGAAGCCCAACACTTGCAGACTGGGGGCATAGCGGAGGCGGAAACGGTCTCCGAGATAGGTGCGCTGGCCCGAGTCCTGAATCGGTAAAGCCGCAAAGGGGATTTGATGCAGAAACAGATGGGGAACCAAGACCAGTTCCTCAATCCCTTGTAGATGTTGCTCAATTACCTCATTGAGGTGCAACCGTTGCGCCAGTTCCTGGAGGGTGGCTGGCATTTGGGCAATCCAGCGGGGCTTCTGCCGACCATCCTGGAGATAAAGCATTGCCCAAGTCTGCCGTAGCCAGAGTTGCAAGGTTTCGAGTCCCTGTCCCGGGCAGGTGAAACAAACCGGCTGAGACTCCCCAGAACGGAGAATCAGGAGATGCGTGTCGGTGCGAGTGGTGTAGAAGCTGACGAGAGCGGTGTTCTCAGACAGGAGGGGTTGAAAATCCTGGAGTTTGGGCGGCTGGACTTCTCGCAGTTTGGCAACCACGTCATCTCGGTTGCTGAGTTGGTCGAGAATGGCCTGTTTTTCTTGTTCGAGTTCCTGAATCTCCTGGGTGGCGGTCATTGCTGCGCGCAGTTGACGGGAGACCCCGTGGCGGAGTTTGGGGGAGTCTCCAGGGGCAGCGTCATCTTCTGGAGTCTCTGGCGGGGTGTTGGGGGAATCTTCCGGGGACGTTGGCGCTTCTGGAGTCTCTGTGGAGGTGGAGGCGACGTTCTGACGACGTTGGGCAATCTTTTGGTCCAGTTGGTCCAGTCGGTGCAGCCAGTCTTGAACCGCTGCGGGAATTGCCCCATCTTGGTAGAGGTCTGCGGTGGCCATCAAATCGACTAAACGCTTCGCCCGGACTCGTTCGACGATTTCCAGGGCGCTGGCGATGTCCTTGAGGTTAATGGCCGCTTGGATGGCGTTTTCGTAAACGTAGATGGACTCTTGCACAATCTGCTGACGACGCTCTTCACTGAGGGCAAAGCGGCGCGATTGTTCAATGGCTTCGATGGCAGTTTGGTATTGGGTTAAGGCATTGTGCCACTGTCCTTCGCGAAATTCCAAGTTACCCCAGTTGCGAGCTGTTTTTAGGCACTCCAAGGGGAACAGTTGGGGAGTCCAGACGGTGAGGGCGGCGTTATAGCAGGCGATGGCTTGTTGCAAGTTCCCGGCGCGATCGCCCGTGGGCAATTGCAAGTAGGCATTCCCCAGGTTATTTTGGGTCATTGCCCAATCTAAGGGTGCCGTCTCACGAGTCCAGACGGTGAGGGCGGCGTGATAGCAGCCGATGGCTTGTTGCAGGTTCCCCGCGCGATCGCCCGTGGGCAATTGCCAGTAGGCATTCCCCAGGTTATTTTGGGTGGTTGCCCAATCTAAGGGTGCGGTCTCACGAGTCCTGACGCTGAGGGCCTTGTTATAGCAGGCGATGGCTTGTTGCAGGTTCCCGGCGCGATCGCCCGTGGGCAATTGCCAGTAGGCATTCCCCAGGTTATTTTGGGTCCCTGCCCATTGTAAGGGTGCCCTCTCACGAGTCCTGACGCTGAGGGCCTTGTTATAGCAGGCGATGGCTTGTTGCAGGTTCGACGCGCGATCGCCTTTGGGCAGTTTCTGGTAGGCAGTCCCCAGGTTATTTTGGGTCGTTGCCCATTGTAAGGGTGCGGTCTCACGAGTCCAGACGGTGAGGGCGGCGTTATAGCAGCGGATGGCTTGTTGCAGGTTCCCCGCGCGATCGCCCGTGGGCAAGTCCGAGTAGGCAGTCCCCAGGTTAGTTTGGGTCATTGCCCAATCTAAGGGTGCCGTCTCACGAGTCCAGACGGTGAGGGCGGCGTTATAGCAGTTAATGGCTTGTTGCAGGTTCCCCGCGTGATCGCCCGTGGGCATTTGCCAGTAGGCTAAACCCAGGTTATTTTGGGTGGTTGCCCAATCTAAGGGTGCCGTCTCACGAGTCCAGACGGTGAGGGCGGCGTGATAGCAGCCGATGGCTTGTTGCAAGTTCTCGGCACGATCGCCCGTGGGCAAGTCCGAGTAGGCATTCCCCAGGTTATTTTGGGTCCCTGCCCATTGTAAGGGTGCCCTCTCACGAGTCCTGACGGTGAGGGCGGCGTTATAGCAGCTGATGGCTTGTTCCAGGTTCCCCGCGCGATCGCCCGTGGGCAAGTCCGAGTAGGCAGTCCCCAGGTTAGTTTGGGTCATTGCCCAATCTAAGGGTGCGGTCTCACGAGTCCTGACGGTGAGGGCGGCGTTATAGCAGGCGATGGCTTGTTGCAGGTTCCTGGCGCGATCGCCCGTGGGCAATTGCCAGTAGGCAGTCCCCAGGTTATGTTGGGTCCCTGCCCAATCTAAGGGTGCGGTCTCACGAGTCCAGACGGTGAGGGCGGCGTGATAGCAGGCGATCGCAATTTCAAGATTTAAAGGTCGATTCCCCAAAGGAAATTGTTGAATCAAATTGCCAAACGTCACAAATAATGCTGGCACTAATTCCTGGGACTGTTCAGGGTTCTGACGTTGCAGACTCTGCCAGGATTGCTGCAAGGCTGGGATTAAATCGGCATTGAGTAAACTGAGATGTTCCCGAAGAAGGGGATAAATCTGCTCAGCTGCACCGTTACACTCTAAAATTTTCTTAAATAGTATTGACAGAAACGCCATCTGTTCCCCGGCTTGAGCGTTAACCCCAGAATTCATCCCCGTCGTCCGAGTTGTTCTGCCACTTTCTGCTCCAGTCTGCAACACCTGTTGCACCTGTTTCCGTCCCTGTTGAGCAATCTGCAAGCATCCCTGCAAGGTGCGCCAAAACTGCCGTGAACTGAGTTCCCCATCTTCCAGGGGCAAATCCGCTTGTAGGCGCACTTCCCCATCCCTGGGGTCTCGTTGCCAGCGCACCAGTTTATCCTGTTGCCACCCCAGATGCAGTAGGCATTGCAACCCCAGTTCATAGTGAGGCTGGTCTGGGTTGAGGGTCAACACTTGGGGCAGAACGATCTTGACAAATTTGCCATCCTCTTCCAGGGAAATCAAGACCGTCAACCCCTCTCGCTGTAACTGAACCTGTTGTTCTTGGGGATTGGACTGGTAGGCCCAGTGTTGCTGTTGCAGAAACTCACAAATTTGTTGAACGTGCATCATGATTATTGCGCTGATAACGGGTCATAAACGAGTTGGGGTGAGAGACCGAGTGTCTTCAAGACACCCGGTCTCTGGTCACGCATCGGGGTCACTCAACTGTTGCAATTGCGCCCCCAGTTGTCCGAGGAGTTCTTCGGGCAACATCTCCTGTAACGCCGCCAGTAACTGCGCCTCGACCCCCACTCGTCCAGGGTCCTCTCCCGTCGCCAACACCTGCTTCAACCGCGTCATCCCCTCCTCCGTCAGTTGAATCAACCCCGACAAGAGACGATTAAACTGTTTCTCCGTCACCCGACCATCCTCCACGGCGATGCCGGTACTGCTGCGCACTTCCCCATCACTGGGGTTATATTCCCAACGCAATAACTTGACTTCCCACGCCATGGCTAACATGGTCTGAAAGGCAACGCCTTTGTAGTGATGGTCTTTAAGATAAAGGAGTTGTGGGGCAAAGAGGCTGAGATACTCCCCCTCCTCCTGCACGGCAATCACAATCACGAATTGCTCGACGATATCCGAGTTCACGGCGGTGATGATGCGGTTCTTCTCGGCTTGCAGGTCATAGCGCCAGTCTCGATGGTCGAGAAACTGGGCAATTTGCTCAATTTGGATGGTCATCGGTGTCCCTCCTGGGTGGCGTTCTAGTCCATTAACGCTGGGGAGGGAGGTTTTTATGCAGATGCGGGAAAATTTTTCATACAATTTTTGGAAAATGGTATGAAACCCTTAAAACCCTAAATCCAACTTCGCCGCTTCAGAAATTTCCGCCACATGGTCGTCAGAGAGGTCATCTAAATCTAAATCCCCCACCTCAGTATAGAAAGTTTGGTCATAGGGACGCGTCTGAACCACCACCGGCATGGGAACCGCATGACCCAAAATTAACGCCTGTTGTTTTGAGTCTAACTTCGCTAAAACCGATCGCAGATTCTGTCCCCCCGATACCCCAGTAAAAATCGCATCAATATCTTTGTCATCATTCAACAGGGCCGTAATCCGAGTTCCCACCTGAGACATGACCTCATTATCAATGCCCGAAGGACGCTGATCGACCACCAACAAGGTGACAAAATATTTGCGCATTTCACGGGCAATGGTTCCGAAAATGGTACTGCGCACGGAGGCGGTATCTAAAAAGCGGTGAGCTTCCTCGATTGTTATCACTAATTGGCGCGGTTTGTCAAGGGGATTCTTACTCTGTAAAAACTGCTCCGATTGGTTAACATAATGTTGGTGGATGCGGCGAGTAATGACGTTGGTTGCCAACATATAGGACAACATATTACTCTGAGAGCCAAACTCAATCACCACGTGTTTTCCGGCTTGCAGAGTATTTAGGATTTGATTGACATAATTCTGAGGACAAGTGTTGCGGATATATTTCAATTCATCGAGGCGCATTAACTTGCGTTGCAAAGCCATGATTGAGGATTTGTTGCCCCGTCGTTCCTCACAAAACACCTGGATATGCTCGTTTTCCATGGCCAACAATTCCGTAATCCAGGTTCTGCCAAATTCGTTGCGGAGAATGATAGCATTTTCAATGGCGGCTTCGGAGAGATTTAACTCTCGTTGCACTAAGCTGATATCTTCAACTTCGATTTGGTCATAGCTTAAATACAATTCTTGAGCATCGCGAATGCCTCGCCGTCGGGTGGATTCGGGGTCGAGGGTGTACATTTCTACTTTGCCGGGAAACAGTTGCCGCAACCCTTTGACGGTATTGATATTTTTGCCTTCACATTGGGCTTCCCAACCGTACTCGGAGTGCATATCAAAAATGAGGTTTACGGCGGCGTCTTTGCGAATAACCCCGGAGAGAAGAAGACGGGTTAAAAAGGATTTGCCGGTTCCTGATTTGCCAAATACACCGTTGCTGCGTTCGACGAAGCGATCGAGGTCGATACAGACGGGAACGTCCATATCGAGGGGTTTACCGATCGCAAAGTTTTTACGAGTCGGGTCATCTTCCCAGCCAAAAACCGAGCGAAAATCAGTTTCTAGGGCTTCATAGACTTGGGAAAAGTGACTGGGAATGGTTTTAACCGGCAGTAATTCCAATTCAGCGCTACTGTTGGCCTCAAAGGAGGCTAATTTCTTGGATTTTTTGCCCTTGCGCCCATTTTGATTAACCCCTTGGCCGCTGGCCTGTAACATGACGCGGGCTAGTTCTTCGGCATCCCGTGTCATTAACATCAACATGGGGGTAAGTTCGAGGGTTCCGTAGGTTCCACTGCCGGCGAGAACCGCTTGTAGGAAGTCATCTTCGGGATGAGGCGGGTTGGCGAAGACGCGCTGACTGGCGGTTCCTAGGGAAACGTCGGTGAGGAGGCAGAAAAACCGCGCTCGACTTCCCTGTACGACGAGGAATTTGCCGACGCGCATTTCTTCAACGGAAACGTCGGGATGGAGACGAATTTCTAGGCCGTGACTGAGAGAACCTTGGATGACGGAACCGAGAGGGCGATCGAACATGGTTAATGAGGCAAAAGGCAAAAGGCAAAAGGCAAAAGGCAAGAGGCGGGAGAAGGCAAGAAGGCAATAGGCAATGGGGGGAATTCTGTTGGCTGCTGTAGACTGGGGAGGGGTTGATGGGAGGTGTGTTGAGTGGTGTGGGAGGCGCTGGTTAAGGCGGTTTTGTTGGGAACGCAACGGTTGGGAAAACGACCGTTGGCGGAGATTGTGCCGCTGTCGGAGGAGATTCAACCTCTGATTGATGGTGATAGCGTAGAAGTGGAGATTTTGCAAGCGTTGGCGATCGCCAGTGTACAACGTCAGGCAGGACGCGTGTTTCCCAAGCTGGGGGATGATGTCCGTCCAGTGGTGGCGCCGCTGGAGAGGTTGCCCGTTTGTTCGGCGGCGGCGAGTCGGCTGCTAGAGGGGATTTTGGCTGGGGAGGAGGTTCCCGAACGATTGTCTCTTTGGCTGGGTTGGGCGCAATATCGCCAGGTGCGAGTGGCGCCGCAGGTTTTGCCGGAGTTGTTGGAGGTGGGCCGAGTACGGCGGCAACTTCGCCCTTTGATACTACCGGTGTTGGGCGATCGCGGCTACTGGCTGGCGGCCCAAAACCCCGATTGGCAGTTTGCAGCCTTGATGGTGGGGGGAACGCCGGAGGAGGGCTGGCGTAAAGGCAATTTACCGACTCGTTTGTTGCGGTTAACTCAGATGCGGTTAACTGACCCTGACCGAGCGAGAGAGTGGGTTAGAGGGGTCTGGGAGAGGCATAAAGCCGGCGATCGCACGGAATACCTCAAAACTTTCCATCAGGGCTTAAGTGCTGCTGACGAGCCGTTTTTGGAGGCAGCCTTAGCCGATAAAAGTCAGCAGGTGCGGGAGATGGCGGCGCAGCTACTGACGCAACTTGCCGATTCTGAGTTTCTCAAACGGGTGACGCAGTGGGTTCGTCAGCGGCTTTGGCGAGATAGCAAGGGATTACAAGTGACGCTACCGGAAACGGTGACTGGGCCGATGCAGCGGGATGGGGTGCGCGAGAAGGCCCCAGCCAAAATGTCTCGGCAACCTTGGTGGTTCTTGCAACAATTGGCCCGAGTACCGCCTCGGGTTTGGGCGCAAGGAGACGAGATTGAGGTTTGGCTAGGATTAGCGGCAGAACATCCCCTCAAGGATTGCTTGTTGGAGGGTTGGGCTGTGGCGGCTATGCGTCATGGGGATCTCAGTTGGACACGGCGGTTGTTGCGCTGGCCAATTCCGGGACGACTTGAGGAGAGTTCGCAACGGGACGGCCGTCTGTTGTGCAGTTTACCCCAGGAGGAACGGGAAACCTGGATTCTTGCACATCTCCAGGCCCACCCGGAGATGATGAGTAAGCGTCATCCCAGTTTAAGCCGCTTACAGGTCTGTGAGTGGGACTGGAGTGATGGGTTTTCTCGGGCAATTTTCCAGCGATTTTGCCAGGATATTCTGGCCAGTCAGGATAAGTATGATTGGGCGGTACGTTCGACGTTTCGTCAGTTTGCTATTTGGATGAATCCTCACTTGGAGGCAGAGTTTCGCGAAAGGTTGTTGCCGAAGATGAAACCTCAGTCCTATTGGCGGCAAACTGTTGAGGAGTTTCTGGCCCTGTTGCGCTTTCGCCAAGAGTTGCAAGGGGCCTTTTCTGGAAGTTCTGGGAGTCCAGAGACAGCGGAGAATCCTTAGAAACCCTTAAGCTTCGATCGCCCCCACCTCCATCGCCCCCACAATGATGTTAGACTCGATACACTTAAGCAAGCTAGGGGTGCCTGAGTCGTCAGGCTGAGATTTACACCCTTAGAACCTGAGACCGGCTAGTACCGGCGAAGGGAAGCTGTTTATCGAGGAAATTCAATATGCGTACAGACTGGGTAGCTAAGCGACGCGGTCAGGGTAATGTATCCCAGATGCACTACGCTCGTCAGGGAGTCATTACTGAGGAGATGGACTACGTTGCCAAGCGGGAAAATCTCCCTCAGGAGTTAATCCGCGACGAGGTGGCCCGAGGACGGATGATTATTCCGGCCAACATTAACCACACCAACCTCGAACCGATGGCCATTGGCATTGCATCGAAATGCAAAGTCAATGCCAACATTGGTGCGTCTCCTAACACCTCTAATATCGAGGACGAAGTTGCCAAACTTAATTTGGCGGTGAAGTATGGTGCGGACACCGTCATGGACTTGTCTACCGGTGGCGGGGACTTGGATGTGATTCGCACGGCCATTATCAAGGCTTCTCCGGTTCCCATTGGTACGGTTCCGATTTACCAGGCCCTTGAGAGTGTCCATGGGAGTGTGGAAAATCTTTCCGCCGATGACTTCCTGCATATCATTGAGAAACACGCTCAGCAGGGTGTGGACTACATGACGATTCATGCGGGAATTTTGATTGAACATTTGCCGTTGGTGCGCGATCGTATTACGGGAATTGTCTCTCGCGGTGGCGGAATCCTGGCCCGCTGGATGTTACATCATCACAAGCAAAACCCCCTCTATACTCACTTTGATGACATCATCGAAATCTTCAAGAAATACGATGTGTCGTTCAGTTTAGGGGATTCTCTGCGTCCGGGTTGTACCCATGATGCCAGTGATGAAGCGCAATTGGCGGAGTTGAAAACTCTAGGACAGTTGACGCGACGCGCCTGGGAACATGATGTTCAGGTGATGGTGGAAGGCCCGGGCCATGTACCGATGGACCAGATTGAGTTCAACGTCAAGAAACAGATGGAGGAGTGCAGCGAAGCACCCTTCTATGTGTTGGGTCCGTTGGTGACGGATATTGCGCCGGGGTATGACCATATTACCTCTGCCATTGGTGCGGCGATGGCCGGTTGGTATGGAACGGCGATGTTGTGCTACGTGACGCCGAAGGAGCATTTGGGGTTACCGGATGCTGAGGATGTGCGCAATGGCTTGATTGCCTATAAGATTGCGGCTCATGCGGCGGATATTGCTCGTCGTCGTCCGGGTGCGCGCGATCGTGATGATGAACTCTCGGCGGCGCGGTATAACTTCGACTGGAACAAGCAGTTTGAGTTATCTCTGGACCCTGAACGCGCTCGGGAATACCATGACGAGACGCTTCCGGCGGATATCTACAAGTCGGCGGAGTTCTGCTCGATGTGTGGACCGAAGTTCTGTCCGATGCAGACGAAGGTGGATGCGGATGCGTTGACGGAGTTGGAGAAGTTCTTGGCGTCGGATGATGCTAAGGAGAAAGCGGTGGCGAAGGCGTAAGCGCTAGACTGAAGGGGTGAGCATTGCTTGCCCCTTTAGTTTTAGTTTGATTTAGAAAACATCACTTGTGAAAGAGAACAATGAACAAACAACTTTCGTTATTCGATGACGATGCAAATGCCGAACATGACTTTTTTGCCCGTAAACGTAAATGGTCAGTTGCTAAACATAGGATTATTTTAAAGTATTTGCAGGCAAGCTGCTACAATTTAGCATCCTTGAGCGATACCATTAACTACATTGATGGATTTGCGGGAAGTGGAGAATATGAAGAAGGTACAATTGGTGGTATCGAAGAGTTTATTAAAAAATCTTATTTCTGGAAAAGATACGAAGCGAATTTTTCTGATAAAGATGGTTCTCCGCTAATTGCATTAAAAACAGCTCGCATTCTCGAGTCAGAAAATCGGGTGAATCTAAGATGTTTTTTTATAGAAGAAAATCGAGAAAGGAATCAAAAACTTATAGATAACTGTTGTGCGGTAGGAGAAGGGCTAGATTATAAAATTTATCCACCATCTGGATTTGAAGAAATCTTAAATAGATTAATGGAAGACATTAAACGGGATTCAAACAAACCTTGTCCCTCTCTATTTTTTCTAGATACATTTAGTCCGAATGGCGTAGGTTTTGAATCCCTTAAAAGGATTGCAGAATATCAGATAAATTTTGGCGGCGAATTATTTATTCTTTTTCATAATGGCTACTTGTCTAGGCAAGTTGGAAATGCCATGTCCAAAAAATGGAAAGAACAAGGAAAAACAACGGGAGATACCTTTGCTAAAAAAGTTGATTCATTTCTTGGAGAATCTTCTAAGAAAGCATGGAGAGACAAATGGCAGGAATTCACCAAGAGTCCGGCTCAAACTTTTGCAAAGTGGGCAATTGAACATTACAAACAGAAACTGAGAGACGAATGCGAGTTTAAAGGTGTTGTAAGTTTTGAGATTAAAGAAAAGTTTAATTCTGCCGCACCTAAATATCATATTATTGCTTGTAGCAGGTATCCTGAAAAAGCTTTTGGTATTTTTTTGAATGATATGATTTATGAAGAAAACAAAAGCTTATTTTTTCAAGAAAATGTTAGTAAAAGTGTTATTAAGTTTTTAGAGAAAGAGTGGGATAAAGAAAATCAAGATCAACTAGATCGTATAACCCTTTACCTCGATAGTATTTTAGCAGATATATGTTCCGAATGGACTAAATTAGATGACGCGATTACAAAGCTTATTTTAACACTTGATCGCGAAAGTATTTTATCTCTGGGCAAGCTGAAACGAAAGCAATATCGAGCTGAAGTATTTATACCTCTTTACCAGCAAGGTATCTTGGAAGCTGAATCTATTGGAAAAAATGGACAGCCCCGATTAACAGATAGAGTTCGATTAAGATAGAATAGAGAAAAGTACACAAGTCAAAGCCATGTCTTCTAAATCATCAATTGAATGGACAGAATCGACTTGGAATCCTACTACGGGATGCACCAAAGTTAGCCCAGGGTGCTTGAATTGCTATGCTGAGCGTTTTGCGGAACGCTGGCGTGGTATCAAAGGGCATCCCTACGAGCAAGGTTTTGATATTCGAGTATGGCCAGATCGCGTCGCGATGCCGTTGTCATGGAAAAAGCCGCGCCTAATTTTTGTCAATTCGATGAGCGATCTATTTCATGATGAGATTCCCCTCGATTTTGTGCGAAATGTCTTTGATGTTATGGAAAAAGCTCACTGGCATCAATTTCAGTTGTTAACTAAGCGTCCTGAACGGATGTTAGAACTGTCTAGGCAACTCGCTCGCTGGCCGTCTAATGTCTGGGCGGGTGTCAGTGTCGAATCTCAAGCCTGGACTTGGCGATATGAGGTTCTCAAACAAATTCCGGCACAAATTCGTTTTCTATCTTGCGAACCCCTCATCGGTCCTCTTGACTTAGACTTACAAGGAATTAACTGGGTGATTGTTGGGGGAGAGTCTGGGCCTGGGTCACGTCCCATGAAGATTGAGTGGGTTAGGGAAATCAGAGATCAGTGTTTGAGTTCTGGAGTGCCTTTCTTTTTTAAGCAATGGGGTGGAGTTCAGAAAAAAAGAAATGGACGCACGCTAGATGGTAGAACTTGGGATGACTTTCCGATTTTCAATGAGGATAAGCAGCTTTGTGTGAAAAGCTCTTGAAGGCTTAAAGCTATTCGCCAAGGGATTCTCGAACGATGACAACAAGCCAACACCAGTCGCAATAATGCCAGTCAAGACAGGAGTACAGTTAAGCCAAGATAGCACCCTCGATCGCCTCCTAGAGGAACTAGCCGAGGACTGTCAGGTGACGCTCGATTTGTTAAACCAGTTACGATCGCCCCTCTCCCCCGACGATCGCGCTACCATTATCGCGGAACTTGTCGCCACCACGATTCATCTGCATAGTCATTGTGATGACTCGTTGCAAGATAGACTTTGGCAAGAGGGCGATCGCCTCTCGGATATAGACGCTTCTGAGGACTCACAATCGTGACCGCCAACCTGCAAACGCTTCAGGTTTCTATCAATGAATACCGTCGCCGGGAAGAGATGGCTGAGACTCGTCATGAGTATCGTGATGGCGAGGTGGTTCCGATGACCGGCGGAACCTACGAGCATAATGGAATTGCCTTAAATTGGGTGACCTACCTGAATCTGGGTCGACGAGACCAATCCTATCAGGTTCGCGCTGGGGATATGCGCCTCTGGATTCCCCAGTATCAACAAGCGGTTTATCCTGATGTTCTGGTGATTGCAGGAGAACCCCGGTTTAATGGCGATCGCCGGGATGAACTTCTTAATCCCTGTCTCATTGTCGAAGTCCTCTCTCCCTCCACCGAGGCCCGCGATCGCGGGGACAAGTTTCGCTATTATCAATCGATTCCTGAGTTTCGCGAATATCTATTAGTCCATCAAAATGAACCCCGTGTGGAACAGTTCCTGCGTCGGGATGAAAAGGAATGGTCGTTGCGACTGTACGATCGCCGAGACACGACGATTTCTTTGAGTGCGATCTCACTCGATATTTCCCTGCAAGAAATTTACCAAGGGATTCTCGAACGATGACAACAAGCCAACACCAGTCGCTCAGTCTCAAGGCGTTCTTGAACTTACCGCCAACTCAGCCAGAGAGCGAATATATCAATGGACAAATTATCCAAAAACCGATGCCAAAGGCGCGTCATTCGCGGCTTCAAACAAAGCTACTCCAAGCGATTAACGTCGTCGCCGAAGACGCACAACTCGCCTATGGGTTTTCCGAATTGCGTTGCACCTTTGGCGATCGCTCCCTGGTTCCGGATATCGCTGTCTTTTACTGGGAACGGATTGTTTTAGATGCGTCTGGGGAACCCGTCGATGATGTCCAACAGGCGCCAGACTGGGTGATTGAAATCCTCTCCCCCCAGCAAAGTCCCAACCGCGTCGCCGGAAAACTTCTCCATTGTCTCCAGTATGAGAGTCAAATGGGATGGCTCGTCGATCCCGGCGATCGCTCCATCCTCGTCTTCCAACCCCAGCGTGAACCAATCCTCTATGAAGGGTCCACACCACTCCCCCAGTTGGCTAACCTTCCCCTAACTCTGACGTGCGATCGCATCTTCGGCTGGCTTCAGATGACTCCCCCCAACCACTGATAACTCTCCCCGACAGTTGCATGAATGTGAGAGTGCGGAACGCCGTTAGACTGACAGGATTTGGTTAATCTCCTGTTGAATCCCTTGCAATCGCTCCCGTTGCTGATTCAGCCATTCCATTTCCGAGGCGTGTTCTTCTTTTGGTCGAGTATCGAGTTTGACTAGGCGCTCAATGTCATTTTCATACACCGATAGGGTATTTGTTATGATTTCACTAAAAGTATTAACTCGTCGAGTAAATGCTTTAGCAATGTAAACTTTAATTTCCGTAGTCATATCTTCTTGAGAAGTTCTGAAGTTCGTAATTCCTTCCTCAATCAAACTTTCACGAATTATGGTATTAATATCTAACATTCCCTTTAAGCTAAATCCAGACATTCTACTCCCGATGACCCCCGCAATTTTTGAGATAAACGAACCCAAAAATAGTCCAGAAATGAGGGAATTTCCTAAACCAAGCATCCCTACATTTAGACCTGATTTTGACTCCTCGTCGGTCTTCCGTTGAGATGTACTAGCAAAAACCCAACTTTCTTCATAGTCCTCTTGTCCTGACCGATGTTGCTCAAATTTTTCTTTGATTGATTCAATTTCTTTGGCAATGAAGGAGTCAAGCTCATCAAGTCCTGGTTTGATAACTTTTTTGATTAAGTCTTGCTTGACCCAAATTTTAATTTCCTCTAACAGGTCATGCTTAAACTGCTGAATATAGTCCTCGATTAGCTCATCACGACTGCGTAACCATTCATACTCAGATGTCCAGCTTTCTGATTTGACACACATCTTTTCATTCAGCCCCGTTTGCCATTCTTCAAGGGACTTAGCAGCTAGAGCACTCACCTGAGCATAAAGTTTCTTGGCAAGGTTTTCAACTCGGACTTGACAGGCTCCCGCTTGTGCCATTCTCTCGAAAACCTCTGTTTTAGTGAGATCCACATTCTCAAGACTGGACTCTTGTAAGTTTTGGTAGTCCTGAATTGCAGCTAATGCATCGGTCATGAGTTGGTTGAAACCATCTGAAAATCGCTGGAGCTTCAGTGAGCCTCGCTCAGCCATTAAAAACTCCTCAAGGGCCTTGGTTAAATTCTCAAAATCACGACGATATGAGTTATTTTCGTTGTTAAACTTAGCCTGGATAGCTTTTCGGGCAGAAATATAGTGAACTCGGTTAGCTCCTTGAATACGCCTAGGCTGTTCATGGAAACAGAAATCCTCGACCCGACTTTTGATAGCATTGATAGAATCTTCATCATCGTCGTCGTCAAGCAATATATCAAGGAAGTTGACAACCATGAAAATATTAGAGGCTGGCTGAACTCCCTTCTGTGTCTCAATTGCAAAGGGATTCCGAATTTCATTAAATAAACGGCACTCATTTTCCCTTAAAATATTTTGAGCACTCATCAAGAAAATAATGACATCCGTGTTTTTAGCTACCTGTTGGATGATTTTAGTCCGCTCAGGATGCCCATTTAAACCTGGAGAGTCTATAATCTCAGCATCTTTTCTGCAAAATTTTAGTTTGGGAGTTTCAAGCACAATAGACTTAAGGGAGGAATTGGCAAGTTCATGATTGAGGTCTTCGATATTTTGAGATTTTGACTTGCTAATCGTTACCTTTTTGCTGTACTCTTCAATGGGTATCGTCTGAGTTGTTCCATCGTTGTAGTGACAGACGGCACGGGTCTGTTTTCCGTAGCGCAAAATACTCACGGTTCCCGTGCAAGGAATCGCTCGAACAGGCTGTATTTTAGCCCCAATTAAGGCATTAACAAAGGTGGATTTACCCTTGCTAAATTCACCAATCACGGAAATACGAAAGCGGCTATCAGAAAGATTTTCTAATAACTCACGAGTTGTAGTTAATAGCTCTGTTGCTATCACCTTACGATTGCATAAATCCTGTAAAACCCTTAAAAACTCATATCCTTGAAGACCAATTTTATTCTTGGAGTTGTTGAATTGAGTTAATCTTAAATCAACTTCGTCTTCTGTTGTTGTTTCCAGATCTTCTGATGACTTCTCTGCCACTTTTGGGAATTTGTCTTCAATTAGACTGGCGGCTTTCTTTACCACCGATGCTTTGTTTTCAAAGTTAGAGGAGTCTAGTAGTTCGCAAACTTCAGCCCAAGCAACGCGATCGCGAACTGGCTGACTCTGGAATGTGGCTTCTAACACTTTTAAATGTTGAGGCTGAAGTTTAAGGTGAGTTCCGATTTTTCTTAAATAAGAACATTCTTTAGCGTTTATCATCCCACCAATACTAGACATCCTGTAGCCAAAAATGAGGAGTAACAGCTTCTCAGACGGAGAAAACCTTACCGTTAAAATACGTAGAGCTTTAATATCACGATAGATCTGATATCTTTTAACTCCATTGAGTATCAACTGAGTGAAGCGGTGCAAATTTCCTTCAGACGCAACGACCTGCTTCAAGGTCCTTAGGAGGTAACGGTTTTTATCATCGCTCGCTACTCTATCGAGACACATGGAACCCACCAGTAGGGTTGAGAGAGCTGTGATAAATAGGACAGATGGAGTGATATGCTTGGGGTTGAGGTCTTTTCCCGTCACTCGTGACAGCAAGGCGATCGCCTCGGTTCCCACTGGTCTGTTGTTCATCACCCTACTCGCGATAGATCTTTTCTCAAATTGTACTACTTTTTTCCTGGATGAGGGTCTATTCCGAAAAGTTATGATTTGTTGATAATAAAATATCAAGAAAATTTACATAATATTTCAATTTGTAAAAGACAAGCCTTGTCAACCCTCAAAAAACTGCTAAAATCGGAAATATTCTCCTAGTGCGGTGTCTCACTATAATGGGTTTTATATTCCTGCCTCATATTCAAGCGGGCCTGGCTTCTGGGGCGTACTCCCATGTTTTCAAGAAAGGGACGGGTCAAATGATTGGCATGGCTCGCGATAAGGCGACGGGTCGGTTTGTGGGTCACGCCATTGGTTGCGTGGGTCAAACCCCTTTATTAGGGATGAATCCAATCGCTGGGTTGACTGGAGTTATATCCGTTGCCCAAAATCACCATATTGTTGGGCAAAACAAGTATATTATTGGGCAAAACGACCATATCATCGGACAGCTTGTTCACGTCACAAGGTCTTTAGGCGTATTGCAAACAAGTATGGGATTCATTGGTGTGGGAACTGTAGCCAATGTTGCCCTCGGTGCAGTCAGCCTAAGGCAAATTTTTAAACTGCGACAAGATGTTGAAAAGCTAGGAGTCAAAATTGATAAAGGTTTTCTCGATCTAACCTCACTCATCCAAGACCAAGGACAAGCGATTCAGGAGCAGTTAGACCGAGTGGCTGAAGATGTTAAATTTCAGCAGCATCGGCTGGAGTTAGTGAAAGCCTATGGACAATTTCGCAGTGCAATGGAGTTAATCAAAACTGGCTTGTCCTGTGATAGTGAGTCAATTCGTAATGCAGATTTAGCCAATGCTCGGTCAATGTTACAAGAAGCATTGTCAATTTATCGCAATCCCCATATCTTAGACGATGTTCAGGCTCCTGGATACTTAAGACGGGTTGAATGTGCTTGGCTTATTGAACATCAGATCGCCCGCAGCTATTCCCTACAAAATCAATTGGGGTCTTCATCTCAGTCTTTATTAACTTTGGAAGAGCATATTCGTGAGGATGGAGTTGAGGTTATCAATCGCTGTGAAACAGAAGCAGAGTTGGATTTTGTGGGACCTGAATTACTGCATATCCATGATAACGATTTAGCCTTCTTGAATGTGGAACGCAATCAACTCGATTGGGTGCGATCGCTCCCCCCAGAAGACAAAGAACAATTGCAATCCTTAGAAATTAGCAACCCTCCCGCCTCCGATGGCGAACTCTCCGAGGAGGAACTTTCTCAACTTCCGGCGATCGCCCAATATGAAAACTTTAAGCAAAAATCACACCCTCCAGCCCTCTGTGACCAGATTCGGCTGATGATGAAGCCCCAGTTACGGGTTGATTGCATTGACTATATTTGCGATCGCGCCCAGCAAGAAGGTCATCGAACCCTAATTCCTCAGTACCTCAACGAAGCCTCCGAATTTGCCCTTGCGAACCTATTCCATTACTTCCAACCTCGCGATGACTTCCCAGAGGAAGAAACCGAGGAGATCCCATCGCAACCTGTCGCCAGATCCTGACTTACAGACTCCTCAGTGAGACTGGGCCGGACGCAAGGGACAAACTTGTAAGCCAACAGGGGTATCGAGGATTAAGGCTTCGATATCAAACACCTGCTTAAGATTCTCCGGCGTTAATACGTCTTTGGGGGGGCCAATCTCTAAAATCTGCCCCTGTTGGATTAAGGCGAGACGATGGCTATAGCGGGCCGCTAAGTTGATGTCATGGAGGACGGTGACAATGGCGAGACGGCGATCGCGATTTAAGCGTTTCAGCAACTCCAACAGGTCTAACTGATAGCGAATATCCAAAAAGGTGGTGGGTTCATCGAGGAACAACACCTGGGGATTTTGGGCCAAGGCCAGGGCGAGAAACGCCCGTTGTTGTTCGCCTCCAGATAGCTGTGCCAAAGGACGCTCAGCAAAATCCCGTAAATCCGTTGATTCTAGGGCATTTTCAATCCAAAACCGGTCTTCTGGGCTACTGTCCCATTGCCACCAAGGCTGATGAGGCGATCGCCCCATGGCCACTAATTGCCAAACTGTCATCCCTGGGGGAACGGGGGGCTGTTGCTGGGTTTGAACCGCCAAGGTTTGGGCCACCGCCTGATTCGAGAGTTCGTCGAGGGAGTCCCCAGCCAGAAACACTTGGCCCCGTTGGCGGGGAAGCAAACGACTCAGCAGCCGCAGTAGGGTGGATTTCCCAGACCCATTGGCCCCAATCAGGGTTAGCCATTCACCGTCATGGAGGGTTACGGAAATATCCCTGATAATCGCCTGTTTGCTGTAACCCCCTGTTAGGTCAGAGGCGGCGATCGGGACAGTCTTACCTGTTTCAGATGGACGAATTGGGGTTCCCCTCATTGCGTTCTACTCATTGCGTTCTACTCATTGCGTTCTACTCATCGCGTTCTACATATTGCGTTCTACATATTGACAGTTATAGCAATCGAAGATTGCCTGATTGACACTCAGCAAGGATACTCTGAGTTGGAAGATAATCTGCTACCTCGGGCGACCACAAGGGTACTCTTTTGCCTCTTGCCTCTTGCCTTCCCCTCCTGGGAGGGGCAGGGGTGGGTTATGCCTCTTGCCTCTTGCCTTCTTTTCCCAAGTTTTTTTGTCCTATTCAGACCAATTTTTGCTATAGTATTCTTGATGACCAAGAACCCCCGAGAATCCTGAATTTGAGGGGACTTGGCGGGGTAGCTAACAGGTGAAGTCATCTACTCAGACGGGTTGCGGTGGGACTGGGTGGCGATCGCCATGCGTAGGTTTTCGATTTGACGCAAGCGATCCATAATGGCGATCGCCTGACCATGGGGAATCGCTTCATCGGCGTTCAACACCACTAACGTCGTGTCAACCTCAGCCATCTGCTGTCTCACTCGGTCTTGCAAAGCTTCGAGAGTGACCCCATCCTCGTCAACACGAATCTCTCCCTCGGCGGTGACGGAGACGGTAATGCGTGTTTCCTGTTGAACTTGGGAACTCTGGGCCTGGGGTAAGTTCACGGGTAAGCCTTCATTGCGAGTTAGAAACAAACTGGAGATAATAAAGAAGGCTAAAATGGCAAAAATTACATCAATGGCGGAGACGATGTTAATTTGTGCGGGAATATCGGGGTCGTCGTCAAGAAGTTTCATGGTTCAAGATAGTTTCAACTAGCAGGATTATTAAATCTATTTTTTCACGGAAAGGCGCGACGTATTTTTCAACTTCCTAAATTGCAACTCTAGGCGACCGGAGTATTCCTCAATTAGAGACATTTGACGACGGTAAAAACTGCGAAAAGCATTCGAAAACAGCAACGTAAAAATTGCCACAATCAACCCTAAAACCGTTGACCCGAGGGCTTCACTAATCCCCCCCGTGACCCCAATCGTGTCGCTTTGGCTGACATCTCCTAAACGCAACGACGCAAAGGAGGTCATCAATCCTAACACCGTTCCCAATAACCCCAATAACGGGGCCACGGCGACAATGGTATCAAACACCGTATTAAAGCGCCGTAACACCGGAACTTCGGCGCGGGCTGCGGTTTCCAGGGCGATTTGAAATTCCTCAATGGTGGGATCTTCTAACTCCAACGCCTCCAAGAAAATTCGACACATGGGAAACTGTAAATTCTTTTTCAGCAATTGAATTGCCGAATACCAATCCGATTCTAGGAGCCGAAATGCTTTTTTAATAATCCGGTCTTGCTGCCGCAGAAGCTGAATCCAAAAATAACAGCGTTCGGCAATCAACGCCAAGGATAATATGGAAAAAACCAATAAAGGAATGGCAACAATGCCACTCGATGTCAAGATATTTAAATTCATGATTTTTGTCGTTATCTAAACCCTAAGTTAACCCAATTTCAAGCCAAAACGATGGTCATTGACCCAATTCGAGCCGATTTGAGAACAAATCACTCCTGAAATTCTCCCTCAACCCAACGACCCTCAACTTGAGTCCCATCCTCCAGGGTATAAACCCCCAATCCATGTTTCATCCCATTGCGAAATTCTCCCTCATAGCGTTCGCCATTGTCATACTCGCAGCTAACCTGTCCATGCAACATCCCATCTTGAAATTCCCCCTCACAGCGATCGCCATTCTGGAATAGCAGCCGTCCCTCCCCCGTCATCTCACCCCTCTCAAAGTTCCCCTCATAGACATCTCCCTCTGCAAACCCATAGGTTCCCAGTCCCTGAAAGCGTCCATTCACCGAGGGTCCCTCATAGCGACTCCCATCATGAAACTCCCAAACCCCTTCACCGTGGGGTTGACCCGCCTCAAACGCTCCCTCATAGCGATCTCCATTTGCAAAGACATACAATCCCTCACCGTGGGGTTGGCCGTCGCGGAACTCCCCTTCATAGCGATCGCCATTGTCATAGTCACAGCGTCCTATCCCTTGTAGAACCCCATTCTCCATCTCTCCCTCACAGCGAGTTTCCCCCATCACCTCGGGGGAAGGGGTGGGAGACTCATCAACCTCTTGGGCGAGATGAGGTTGAGGAAAGCCCAGACTGAAGCTGAGTAGAGACACAACGAGAAGAGGCGATCGTAGCATGGACATTGAAGAAAATGAACAATATGAACAACAACCCCCCTGACAGACCCATAAATGCTAATGGTTCATCTCCCTGGGAAGCGGTCAGGATAGTCCTATTTTTTCTGCATCGGTTCCTGATGGACGGGTTCTTGATAAACCGGTTCTTTCGGTTCCTGATAGACCGGTTCCTGATAAACCGGTTCCTGATAGACCGGTTCTTGATAAACCGGTTCTTTCGGTTCCTGATAGACCGGTTCCGGCGTGGGGGTGGCTTCTGGCTGGGGAACGTTCTCCTCAACCGGGGGTTCAGCCAGAGGTTCCGGGGTAAAGTCCTCCTCCCAATCGGAGTTCACCGTTGAACTGGCGGGATTGTCCCACTCCTGAACCACCGTCTCTTGAGACTCGGGGCTAGGAGTCGGTTCAGCCGCTTCTCGGGCGCGTTCCCGTTGTCGTTCAACCCGTTCGCGCGATCGTCGTGCCTCGTCCTCATCCCGGGCCACTTGCGCCCGGATGGTAAACTCATCGCGATCGCCCTCAAAACGAGATTGACGGGCCGTTTCCAGGGCGGCGCGATCGGCGGCAGCACTTCCACTGGACTCAACCAACTCATAGTCATATTCTCCCCGTTCATTACGACGAGCCCGAATCAGGGGATCTCGTTCCACCCTCTCCGAGTCAGAAGCTTCATAGGTTCCTTCGCAGCCTTCCGCGCAAGCCAAGCCGCCTCCAGTTCCGGTTCCTGTTTCTGAGGTCGAGGGGGCTGGGGGCGTTGATGGCCGACCTTGGCGACTGGGGGCCACAGGCGATCGCAGGGCTTGGGGGCGATCGCCCGTCTCGTCATTCCCCTGTGATGACTCTTGGGAGGACTCCCCCCCGGAATTAAACAGTCTCGTCGCCAAATGTCCAGGTGTAATCGGGGCGGCGTTAGCTGAGGTTCCTCCAGACGAATCAACGTCCTGGCTGTCCCCAGATTCCGCCACGTCCAACTCCGCCTCTGAGGAAGACTCTCCCGTTAACACCTCCGTCTCTCTCGGTTCCGAGGGTCCCGACTCTGCCTCAACGGCTTCCATCTCTCCCTCCTCAAGCGGTTTCGCCGCCATCTCTGAGGAGTCCTCCGTGACGGAGTCCTCCGTGACGGAGTCCTCAGCGACCGTTTTGTCAGCGACGGAGTCTTCACTCTCCCAGTTCTCGGTGACAGAGTCCTCAATTGGGGAATCGTCTCGGTCCGGGAACCATTCAGGAGTCTGATCACCAACCACCTCAGCCGGTGTTGACTCATCGGCGACCTCAGTTGGAAAATCGGGAGTGAAATTTACATCCGCCTCCAGAGAACTTGACTCCAGGGGAGAATTAGCAGTGGCGATCACTGGATCGGGGCTTGAGTCTAAGGGGTCAACCGCTGCGGGGGCGACATCTTCGAGAATCACCAATTCCAGCGGTTCATCTGCGTGAACTTGAGGGAGATGGGGCGATCGCGTCAATAGCCCAGCGCCGATCACCAGACTATGGGCGATCGCCGACCCGCCAAGACATCCCCATAACAGCCGTTTCAGCCGTTGGACATCCTGCGATCGCTGGTCTTCAATTAACTGGCTGTACTGTAGCATTGCGCTCTCCTCTCTCTCGACAAGTCATAAATGAACCATGAATTCTAGGGAAGCGTCCTGCATTGCCGTTCGCTTGATTTCCCCAATTGATTTCCCCAATTCTTGATAGAAATTTGTAATAAGCCTAGCCAAAATACCAGCAAGTTGGTTATGGCCCAACCTTGACAGAACCTTTACCCTAACTGACCTATTCGACACTTCGGCAACCTTTAGAGACGTCATTCATTATCAATCCAATTCGTCCTCATTATCAATAGTTAATTCAGCAGTCCACAAAAGTTATCCATCCCCATATCCCGAACCCAAAAAATTCTCACTCAAGTGTAAGGATGGTTCACTCATCGCTGTCGCCTAATCTTTGATGCTGGTCTAACTGAGCGCCGTTTTGGGCAATCAAAGCTCCTAAGCTACGCTTAAAGGCCAGCACCCCATTCGCTGGGGTAGAAAAGTCAAGCCGTAGAGACTGAGTATTGCCGTTACCGCTGACTTCGAGGGTAATTCCAGCAGCATCGAGATGCGTCACCCGAGCCTGCTCGGCCCAGTCGAGATGGGCGGCTCTAGCACAGGCCAGCAGATCATCACAGTGATCGTGGTTGAGGTGGTTGGCGATCGCCCCGAGCAATTTATCCGTCAACGGTGCACCATCGCCTCGATTTGAATGTTGAGTACCCATAGTCATTTACCAGAATCAGCTTGTTAGCAAAATCAAAGGATTGCATCGTGGTTGATGGGGATCTCCAGAGCGATTAATGGTCAGGGTTGGGCATAGAATAGGGTTTGCTGATGACTTGGGTGGCCAGCCATACACTCACCAGGCACACAACGAAGCCGATGAGAAAAACCCCTGTATAGCCCAAGGCTGCCGCGATAAAGCCACTCAAGGCGGGGATGCCGACGTGGTGACCCACCATGAAAACCGATGATTGCAAGGTGTAGTCGCTGCCGGCGGTTTCTCGACGGCTTTTGTCCATCATTACTGTGAAAAGAGCTGTACTCGCGAGACTGCGGGCAAAGACTTCGCCAGTGCTGACGGTATAGAGCAACACCGGATCACGCAGGCCCATCGCAGGTAGGGTGAGGGCTAATACGGCGATCGCCTGGACAATCCCGAAGATAATCAAGGCTCGCTGTCGCCCCAGGGGCTGAATCAGTCCCCCTGCCAGCAGTGAACCGATAATGGCGGCCCCAGAGCCAACAATGCCAGACATCCAGCCAATATCCGCTATGGATAGCCCTAAATCCACCAACAGTGGCTGAAACATCGTGGCCGCCATGCTGCTGCCGGTCACATAAATTGACATACTCCCAGCGCTGAATCAAAGATTACAGCGCGGGATTCTCACAGATCGTGATTCTTGATTCAGCGAGACAACGTATTGAATCTCATCAACAGAGGTTGGACTCTCCTCAAGCGTTCCCGGTTTCCCGGCAGTTTCCTTATGCCCTAAGGTACTGTTGTTATTCCACTCAACACCTAGAAGGGTCATGCCCCGTTTTAAACTATTTAATGCCGCATTCGTATCTCGACAAATTTCGAGCTGACATTGAGAACATTGATGAGATAAGCGTACTCAGTGTTTTTTTCACTCGATGACCGCAATTTGAGCAGTCTTGGGAGGTATAGTTCGGAGCAACAGCAATCACGGTCT
>LJZT01000183.1 GCA_001314905.1 Phormidium sp. OSCR | reverse complement strand
TTCACTATTCACTATTCACTATCTCGCGTATTCCACCAATTGCAATAACCGTTGGCGCAGCGTAGCCAGGCCAAAGCCAGCGGTGGCGGAGATAAAGGTAGCTTGGGGATATTCCTCTTTAGCCAGTTCCAACGTATCCCCATCCACCGCATCGATTTTATTGAACACCAACAAAATGGGGCCGGGGGTAATGGGCATTTCAGCCAAAATTCCCATCACAGAATGGATCTGATTTTGCCAAGCTGCATGAGATAAGTCGACCACATGGAGGAGTGCATCGGCTTCAGTGACTTCTTCGAGGGTGGCCCGGAACGCATCCACCAGGGCCGGGGGAAGTTCGTGGATGAAGCCTACGGTGTCGGTTAGGACTAATTGATGGACAGTATGGGTGACATCTTCTTGAATGCTGAGGCGGCGAGTGGTGGGATCGAGGGTAGCGAAGAGTTGATCGGCGGTGTAGATTTCGGAGTTGGCCAGGACATTCAGCAGGGTGGATTTCCCGGCGTTGGTATAGCCAACGAGGGCGATGGAGGGAACCTCTTGGGCCTGGCGTTGCTGACGCATTCGCGCTCGATGGGCCTGGAGGTTGGTGACTTCCCGTTGTAGGCGAGAAATGCGCTGACTAATGGCCCGTCGTTCCGTTTCCAGTTGCGTTTCACCGGGGCCTCGGGTGCCGATTCCTCCCCCCAGTCGGGACATTTTTTGGCCTTGGCCGGTGAGGCGGGGTAGGCTGTATTCGAGTTGAGCCAGTTCCACTTGCAGTTTCCCGGCCCGAGATTGGGCGCGTTGGGCGAAGATATCTAGGATAACTTCGGTGCGATCGACCACTCGCACCCCGAGACGTTTTTCCAGGTTGCGGACTTGGGCCGGGGAGAGGTCGCGATCGAACACGACTAAATTCGCCCCGAGGGTTTGTACAGCCAGGGCCAGTTCATCGACTTTCCCGGACCCAATGACGGTTTGGGGATGGGGCCGCGATCGCCCCTGTTGGATGGTTTGCAGTACCACACCGCCGGCGGTATCGACGAGGCGCACCACTTCGGCCAGATGTTCCTCAAACTCCGTTTCACTGGTGTTCTGAGTTCGCAATCCGACGAGGAGGACGCGATCGCCATCACTGTCAACGGATTGGCCAACAAATTCCCGTTCAAACTCTCCTTCGAGGGCTTCAACGAGATCGAGGAAATCCTGTTGGGCGATCGCCTCTAGGGTCATCTCCTCAGATACCGTCCAACTGGCTTCACTGGGGTTGGGAACCAGATGGGCCAGATAGGTGCGGTGGACATAGCCGGTTTCGCCGCCTCCCCGTCGCTGAAACCCAGAACCGGTGAGGGTGAGGCAAATGAGGGCATCAAGGCGTTGAATGGCCATAGCCGTCAGAGTCGCGGTTCCTGGTTCATCCCGTTTCAGTTGGGTGGCGATGCAACGAATCCCACTGAGACGACTGGCCCCGTAGCGAGGGAGTTCGAGAGGCGGGATTTGGGTTTGGCGAGGACTTCCCACACCGACGCGAATGACTTGGCCGCGACGGTTGAGATAGGCGGAGACGGGTTTCCCTAAATCGGTACTGATGGCCGCCAAACGCTGGGCGAACTCCGGTGTGGTGAGGCGATCGCCGGGTAAGCGTTGGTGATACAACCGTTGCAGTTGCTTGAGTTGGCTGGATTTGAGTCCTTTGAGGTCTCCGTAAATATGATGATTAATAGAGCATTCACCCCGCTTTCGAGGGTCCGCGCGACAAGTGTTAGTTTGTTAGTTTAGCGAATTTCGCTGTGGCTAATCGAAAATTGAGAAACCCACCCTTCCTCAATCTGGGTCAGAGAGGACTAGGTGGGTGTTCTGTTTGCGAAATCATGAGACCAATAACCGTCCGCCAATGGCGATGTTAACCGCGCTGGATGGCTTGTCGAGAGACTTGTTTTTCAAACTCAGCCTGAGTCTCGTGGAGAAGCTGCTCACGGCTGTCACCGGCTTGAGTCAAGTTGGGAACCAGGTTACGGGCTTGTAGGGTCATGTGGAACTGAAGATGAGCCACGTAATCACCGATATCCTCGTGCGCGTTTTGTCCGTGATGCGATAGGGATGCGTTCAAGGGAGTTCTCCTGCCAAACTTGGCGTAGTCAGCTAGTTTCGTGTTCTGGGTAGAACGTTAACATGAGTGCTTCGCTTGCTCAGTGCGATCGCAAGAAAGCTTAACACTCTGGGATTTGGGGGGTGGGTTTAGAGAACGCCTTTGGAACTGGGAATGGTGCTGGCCCGGCGGGGGTCGATTTCCACGGCCATGCGCAGCGATCGCGCGAAGGCCTTGAAGGTGGCTTCGATAATATGATGGGAGTTGAGGCCATCGAGTTGGCGGATATGCAGGGTCAGTTGTGCGTGGTTGACGATGGCGACAAAGAACTCTCGCACCAGTTGCGTGTCATAGGTTCCCACCCGTTCCGTGGGAATCTCCAGACCATAACTCAAATGGGGTCGTCCTGAGAAGTCGAGGGCCACTTGAATCAGGGATTCATCGAGGGGTGCGACGAAATGACCGAAACGCACAATCCCCTTGCGATCGTTCAGTGCTTTGGCGAAGGCTTGTCCCAGGGTAATCCCCACATCCTCATTAGTATGGTGGTCATCAATCTCCCAATCCCCCACGGCGTTGACTTCCAAATCAATCAGCCCATGAGAGGCGATTTGGTGCAGCATATGGTTGAGGAAGGGAATCCCGGTATTGGCGTGACATTGACCGGTTCCATCGAGGTTGACGCTAACCTGGACATCGGTTTCCCCAGTTTTGCGGGAGACGCTGGCTTGACGTTGGGGGAGGCTGAGTTGGGGACGAGTTTCGGACGTTTGCATAGTTTCGAGTGAGTTCGGGAGCTGAGGCATGGTTCCCGTCTATTTTAATGGAGATGGGGACTC
>LJZT01000015.1 GCA_001314905.1 Phormidium sp. OSCR | reverse complement strand
GAACAGGGAACAGGGAACAGGGAACAGGGAACAGGGAACAGGGAACAGGGAACAGGGAACAGGGAACAGGGAACAGGGAACAGGGAGAAGAAAGGCAAGGGGCAAGGGGCATAAGCCATTGAGGCCGCTACAATTGGGGACAGTGCAGAGGGTGGCTGGAGATGTCCTGACATTAATTCAGGATATTTATTGACAAATACCTAAAGTTGTGGTAGAGAGTGAGGTAACGTGATGGGAGTCGGCGATCGCCTGCGTCAGTTCTGGCGGGCATTAACTCAAGACGAGAATGATGCTACCCGAGAAGCGTCGTCACGGGTGCGTCTGATGCAAACGTCCCAGCAACTCAACAATTTGCTGCAACGGCATCAACTTCAGCCCGGAATCGATTATTGTATCAGTTTGCGATCGCGCCAGGTGCAAATCTCCCTCGATAGCCCCCGCGCCCAGGAGATTGTACGCCGTCATCCGGAACTACGGTTGCGTTTTGATGAGTTGTTCGCCTGTCTCGGGGAGATTGATGGACGGGCTGGCTATCCCTGTCGTTTAGAGAAATCTGCCGCCTATCGGGCGAGTTGGAAGCGGGCCTCGGGCCGTTGACGAGTCTAAAAATGCGAAACCCCCGTCAGGGATGGCTGACGGGGGAAGATTTTAAGGCGGGGTTAGCGATCGACAGACCCCATAATCACATCGATACTACCGAGAATGGCCACAATATCGGCCACCTTCGCCCCACGCAAGATGTGAGGCAGAATTTGCAAGTTATTGAAGTCAGCGGCGCGGATTTTGAACCGCCAGGGGAAGATGTTGTTATTCCCTTTAATAAACACCCCTAATTCGCCCTTCCCAGATTCGAGGCGTACATAATGTTCCCCTTCAGGAATCTTGAAGGTGGGGGGAATCCGTTTGCCCATAAACTGATAGTCAAAGTCGTTCCATTCTGACTTCGGACCCTCAGCCATGCGTCGGGCTTCTAGGTTCTCAAACGGACCACCGGGAAGTTGTTTCAGGGCTTGACGGAGGATTTTAACCGACTCGCGCATTTCGCGAATCCGCACCAGATAGCGGGCGTAACAATCTCCTTCGGTTTCCCAGTGAATGTCCCAATCGAGTTCGTCGTAACATTCGTAGGAATCGACCTTACGCAAGTCCCACTTCACGCCCGAGGCCCGCAACATCGGACCTGAGAGACCCCAGTTAATGGCTTCTTCACGACTAATCACGCCAATTCCTTGGATGCGGCGGCGGAAGATCGGGTTATTGGTGATCAGTTTTTCGTACTCATCGACTTTGGGATCGAAGTAGTCGCAGAAGTCTTCGCATTTATCGACCCAACCGTAGGGGAGATCTGCGGCGACACCACCGATGCGGAAATAGTTGTTATTGATGAGTCGCTGGCCCGTGGCGGCTTCCCAGAGGTCATAAATCAGTTCCCGTTCCCGGAAGATGTAGAAAAAGGGGGTTTGGGCGCCGACATCGGCCAGGAAGGGGCCAAGCCAGAGAAGATGGTTGGCGATGCGGTTGAGTTCCAGCATAATCATGCGGATGTAGCTGGCCCGTTTGGGAACCTCAACGCCGGCTAGTTGTTCGGGGGCGTTGACGGTGATGGCTTCGTTGAACATCCCCGCTGCGTAGTCCCAACGGCTGACGTAGGGAACGAACATGATGTTGGTGCGGCTTTCGGCGATTTTCTCCATACCTCGGTGAAGATAGCCGATGACGGGTTCGCAGTCGATGACATCTTCCCCGTCAAGGGTGACAATCAGACGTAGAACGCCGTGCATTGAGGGATGGTGCGGTCCCATATTGAGCACCATCGGTTCGGTTCGAGTTTCGAGGTTAGGCATAAGGTTAGGACGTATCCGATTGGGTTTGTCTCAGCGAAAGCTGTTAGCGTAAAAAGGATTATCGCGGGGTTTGACGGCCCCGTTTCGCTGTATTTTCGATGTATCGTTTTGTTTCGACGTTGCCCTTATTATAGGGAACATGGGGGATTAGCTTGACTGAAATTGCAGAAAATTCTACGGATTTTACCTCGACACCGTTCCAGCATATTTCGGTGTTGGCCCGCGAAATTCTTGAGTATCTCCAGGTTCGGCCTGGGGGACGTTATCTGGATGCGACGGTGGGGGCGGGGGGCCATACGCGCTTGATTTTAGAGGCGGCCCCCCAGACCCAGGTACTGGCCATTGACCGGGATGGGATGGCGTTGGAGACGGCGGGCCAGAATTTGGCCGAGTTTGGCGATCGCGTCTCCTTTTGGCGCGGCAATTTTGCCGAGTTTCCCTATCGGGACCACCAGTTTGATGGCATTATCGCCGATTTGGGGGTCAGTTCGGGTCAGTTGGATATCCCGGAACGGGGTTTTAGTTTCCGTCAGGAGGCCCCGCTGGATATGCGAATGGATGATCGTCAGTCCCTGACGGCGGCGGAATTGGTGAATCACCATGATGAGAAGGAGTTGGCGGATATCTTTTATCACTATGGGGAGGAACGTCTCTCGCGGCGGATTGCCCGGGCTATTGTGCAACAACGACCGTTTTTGACCACGACTCAGTTAGCTGGGGCGATCGCCGCCACGGTCCCTCGCCGCTATCGCTATGGTCGCATTCACCCCGCCACTCGGGTGTTTCAAGCCCTACGCATTGCCGTCAATCAGGAGTTGGAGAGTCTCGAAACTTGGCTCGATCGCGCCCCGCAGGGGTTAGCCCCCGAAGGACGCATTGGCGCGATTAGTTTTCATAGTCTCGAAGATCGCTTGGTGAAACATCGTTGGCGCGGACATGATCAGCTTAAGGTCTTGACAAAAAAACCGATTTGCCCTAAAGACGATGAACAGGCGGTGAACCCGCGATCGCGATCGGCTAAACTGCGCTTTGCTCAACGATACGAGAACCTTGAGTCATCGCCATGAGTCATCGCCATCACCCCTTGAGGACAGCAAAACGGGAAACTCGGCTACATCAGGGGCGTGCCTGAATTGGAACCCGTTTTCAGCGCCGGTTCTGGGGCAATTTACAGAGAATTTGTAAATTCTCAGTGCCATTGCGGTCGCTGTCGGTGAGATCTTGAGTTAGGATGACTAAGATGCGATCGCCCAACGGTGAAGAATTTACGATTTGAGCCGGACGGTTCGACCTATCGCTCACTATCCTAAAGTCACTGGATCATGTCAGTGGCCTCCGGGGTTAACTGGAGGTCTTGACCCATGATCGCACCCTGTGAACTAGCCCACGAGTTGGAGATGGCATGAGTCGGGGAAAAGAAAAAAAACTCAAACTCCTCGTGGTTGACGACGAAACGGACAACCTCGATTTGCTCTATCGGACGTTTCGACGGGAGTTTCAAGTCTACAAAGCGGAAAGCGCCATGTCCGCCCTACAAGTCCTTGAGGACCGGGGCGAGATGGCGATTATCATCTCTGACCAGCGTATGCCAGAGATGAATGGGACTGAATTTTTAAGTAAAACCGTTGACCGCTATCCAGACACCATTCGTATCCTACTGACGGGATACACCGATGTTGAAGACCTCGTTGAAGCCATTAACTCCGGTCAGGTCTTCAAATACATCACCAAACCTTGGAATCCTGAAGAACTCAAATCCGTTGTTCAACAAGCCTCGGAAACCTACAAGGTTGTTAAACAACGCACCAATGAGCTCAACCGCATTTTGCGCCGGGAGTCGCTGCTCAACGCTATTATGACGGCGGTACGAGAATCTCTCGACTATGAGAGTATGCTCGCCACGATTGTCGAAACCGTTGGCCGCAATTTCGACGCTTCCGGGACGAAACTCTATCCCGTCGATGGTGATAAACTGCGCAGTTCCGGCGCGGTATCCTATGGGTCTGAGGAGTCAGAGGAGTTGACCACCTCACCTTATGATGAGAATTTGGTGCAGTCAGTGTTCCAAGCTCGTCAAAGTGAGTTAGTCCAGGATGAGGAGGCTGCGGTCTCTCATTTGGCGGTTCCCCTGATTTATCAACAGAATTTACTCGCTATCCTGGCCCTGTATCAGTCAGGAAGTGACACCCCTTGGTCCGCTGAAGATGTCCGTTTGATTGAGTTGGTGGCCGAACAAGCGGCTTTGGCCCTGTCTCAAGCTCGACTCTATCAACGCACTCAGGAACAGGCTGAGAAAATGCTGGCCGAGTTAGATGTAGCGCGGCAAATTCAGTCGAATCTGTTGCGTCAGAGTCTGCCGGAGTCGGACACGGAGAAGGTTCAAGCCTGCTGTTATCCGGCCCGAGGCGTCGGCGGTGACTTTTTTGAGGTGTATCCACATCCCCAAGGCGACTTATGGCTGGCCCTGGGGGATGTGTCGGGGAAGGGGGTTCCAGCAGCCTTGTTTATGGCCAGTGCGATGTCTGTTATGCGTCGAGAACTGGCCCAGGATAATCCCCCGCCGCCAGATGAGATGATGCAAAATCTCAACCGGAGTCTGTCCGATGACTTAATTAGTAACAACTGCTTTATTACGATGGTTCTGGCCCGGTATACGCCGGAAACTCGTCGGCTTGTCTATGCTAATGCTGGACATATTTATCCTCTGATTTGGCCCCACCGCACCACGGTTCAAGAGGTTCAACAGGGTCAACCGGTGACGGCGGAACCCAATTTCTTGAAAACTCGCGGTATTCCTCTGGGGATTCTCCCAGTCTGGAAGGCCAAGGCGGGGGATGTCACTCTGGCGTCGGGGGATGTGTTCCTTCTCACCAGTGATGGCATTACTGAAGCCAGTGTCACCCAAGTCGATGAGACGGGCCAGGAGACGACGGCTATGTTGCAACAAGAGGGCCTTTGGGAACTCTTGCAACAGGAAGGCTCTCCCATGGATTTATCCCATCTCCTCGATCGCGTTCGAGGGAATACCCAAGAGCAAGAAGACGACCAAACGATACTCTCTCTGGAGGTTCTTTGATTTCATGAAGACGGAGCTACATGTTCCTAGCGAACTGCGGTTTTTGAATATCGTTGAAAACTGGCTATTGGGCTGTCTGGAAATGGATCTCGGTGAGAGTGTCGATTGGGCCAGACAGTCGAATCGCCTACGGCTGGTTCTGGCTGAAGCGTTCTCGAATGTGGTGCGCCATGCTCACCGCGATCGCCCTCATTTACCAGTCTGGGTTCGCCTAGAACTCAAGGACAGTGATATTTGTTTGGAGGTTTGGGATTATGGTCGCGGCTATAATCTCAATGAGTACATGGCCCCAACGCCTGAGGCGATGCAGGAAGGGGGTTATGGTTGGTTGATTATGAACCGCCTGATGGATCATGTTGAATACACGTTACAGGTGGACATGGAAGGGCGCAATTGTCTGAAGTTGGAAGCCAACTTAGTTGAGCAATCTCAGTCTGCTAAAACCAAGGCCTAACCTCTCAACTTTCCCAGCTTAATTCGACTCAACAATGACCCTAGGTACGCCACCTGGGGTCATTGTTGTGATTACTGGCCAAATTCGAGTCGCGCTTGTTCGACATATTCGACGGTGACAGACTCGGATTGGGCCTCTCGGGCCAGTTCTTCGATACGCTGTCTGGCCTGCGATCGCACGAAATAGGGAATATTTTTAAGTTTGGCGGTGGCTTCGGCAGTCCACTGGAGTTCATCCGCGAAATCAAAGTCAGACATAGAGGGTTAGGGCGTTGCTGTTCTGGGTTTTATTCTAAGGCAACACCGGAACGGGGAATAGGGAGCGGGGACTGGGGAATCGGCAAAAATCTGGGTTGGCCTCTGGCGCGATCGCCCCAGCTTCGATAAAGTAAAGTAATATGAAGATTATTAGTCTGACGTTAAGATTTAGCTAAATCCCCCCTGTCATCCTCCATCAGCCAACCCCTCGTAGCCACCATGCCAAACCTCAAACGCGCCCTCGGATTTATTCTTGCCACTTGCGTTGCCTGTATGACCTGGGCGGTGTCCCCAGCCTACGCCTTCGATAACCCGGAACTGTTGCCTGACGTCGAAACTCCCATCATCGACCTGGCCGACACCCTAACCAGCATCCAAGAACAACAACTGATTGCCAACCTCGACCAACTCGAAGCCGAAACAGGCTACAAACTGCGAGTCCTCACCCAGTTCGATCGCACCCCCGGACGAGCGGTGAAAGAATTTTGGCACCTCGACGACAAAAGCGTTCTCCTGATTGCCGATTCCCGAGGCGGAAACCTGCTCGGCTTCAACGTCGGCGATACTGTCTATAACCTAATGCCGCGCACCTTCTGGATTGAACTGCAAACGCGCTACGGTAATCAATTCTTTGTCCGTGATAATGGCGAAGATCAATCGATTCTGCAATCGTTGGAATCCGTCGAAACCTGTCTGCGTCAAGGCGGCTGTCAAGTGGTTCCGGGCCTCCCCCGTGAACAATGGATTCTCACCCTCATCACCTCAGCCTTAGGCGGGATTGTCTGCGGATTTGCCGCTCAACCCCGTGATGGTAAACCCTTTGCTTGGCAATGGGCCTTAATCTTCTCGCCGCTGTGGGGCATCCTCTTTATCGCCTTCGGCATTGGTCCGGTTGTCAGTCGCACCTCGGACTGGCTTCCCCTGGCCCGTAACATTCTCGCCTTCGCCATTGGTGCTTTAGCTGCTTACCTAACTCCAATTATCAATCACTCGGCCTCAGATGCGACCTAACAAACCTGGTAAGGTGGATGGGAATCACTGACCTGGTCTTACTACCCCTATGGAGTGGCATTCAACAGAAGCTCAAGGCCTGAGCATCGTCGATCACGAGTTTGGTTCATCTGAACTGTCCCCAGCCGAGTATCACATCATCCGCCAAGTCATCTATGAAACGGCAGATTTCGAGTACAAAAACTTGATTCGCTTTTCCGATACCGCTCTCCAGGAGGGAGCGGCGGCCTTGGCGGCGCGAACGACTCTGGTGGTGGATGTTCCTATGGTTCAGGTGGGCATTACGGCCAATATCATGGATACCTTTGCCAATCCGGTCTATTGCAGCATGGATGCCCTGACGCGGCCGCAAAAGGAGAAAACCAAGGCCGCTTGGGGAATTGAGACCTTGGCTCGTCGCTATCCAGAAGGGATTTTTGTTGTCGGACAGTCTCAGACGGCTCTGATGTCCTTAGTAGAGTTGATTGAGTCTGAGGCGATTCGTCCGGCGTTGGTGGTGAGTACGCCGACGGGATTTAATGATATTGATTTCCTCAAGGAACGTCTCAATGATTCCCGGATTCCTCATGTGCGCAGTGCGGGCCGCAAAGGTTCGGCGGTGGTGGCGGTGGCCATTGTCAATAGTTTGGTGGATTTGGCTTGGCAGGCCTATGGCATTGTCGATAGTTGAGTCGAGTGTTGATTGGTGTCACGAGGGGGGTCAGGGGTGGCTGGTGGAAATTGCCCGTATTCAGGTTCGGTTCGTGCCACAGACGTGAGGACGGAAACCCGATAGGCTAGGGGTGAGGGGATGGAGGATGTGACAGTTTTTGTGACGGCCCTCCCCATTTCCGACGACGCAATAGAAAGGAGTTGTCGTGCTGCTATCTTGTCCATTGACTTTAAGCCAATTACTCAGCCAACAGGATCACCTCGGCTTTATGATTTCCCCGGGTCGCGATGGGGCTAGGGTCGACCAACAATGGCGTACAGCGGTGGATGCCCTCAATCGGCTGTTACGATCGCCCTCGACGGGAACCGTCCCGGCGGCGGGGATGATGATTTGTGCGCCGACCCCCGTTCTGGGTGGCGAGGTCGGTGGTGATGATCTCAAGACCTGGATTGTCAAAAGTCCTGGTGGCGATCGCCTCGGCCAGTCTCGGGCCTGTTTGCCGGGAGATGCGTCGGGGACGAAGACCGCCTCGACTGCCTCAGCAGGGCTATTGTTGCCGGTCAATGACCCCCTGAGCCATGAACAGTTTTGTTTAACCCTTACAGCCCGGTTTAGCCTGGTTATGGTGCGGGGTTGGGATGAGCGGGGTAGTCCTCTGTTTCAATATTCGTTTGACCCTGAGGTGGTGGCGGCGGCCTGGCAACTGCTACGCGATCGCCTCGAAGGAACGGAGGCCCTGATTGAGATTGAGGAGCAATGGCGTCACTATCGCCCGGTAGAACCTCACTATAAAACGGTGATGCAGTTCGGACAGGCTCTGTTCTATACGGCGACGGCTCAGGTGAGCGATTCTCAACCGTCCTCGACTCAGGCTTCAAGGAGGGGAAATTGGGCCTCATTTCGGACGAATTTTCGGGTGGATGTTCCCTCGAAAGCGGTGTTTGAAACCCCCTTTAATCCTCCTTTTAAGTCTAATGGGTCTCAAGCCCCGGATGTGGAGTTGTTGCAGGCGATCGCCCATGAGGTGCGCACCCCATTGAGTACGATTCGCACGTTAACCAAGTTGATGTTAAAGCGCAAAGATATCCCCGATGGGGTTCGTCCTTGGCTGGAGTCGATTGATCGCGAATGTAGTGAACAGATTGGTCGCTTTGAGTTGATTTTCAAGGCGGTGGAGTTGGAAACGGGGGAGCGATCGCGATCGCCGATGCACTTAACAGCTACATCATTGGCGGATGTGGTGGATACCTGCATCCCCCGCTGGCAAAAACAAGCCAGTCGCCGCAGTTTGACGTTAGATGTTTTGTTACCACAACAGATGCCCCAGGTTGTCAGTGATCCCAATTTATTGGATCGGGTTTTAACGGGGGCGATCGACCATTTTTCCAGTCGTCTTCCCTTGGGGAGTCATATTCAGGTAAAAGTGATGCCCGCTGGACATCAATTAAAACTGCAACTTAAAGCCAATTCAGACTCTAATCATAAACACAAGGTTCAGCCTACGCCCTCATTTAAATCCATTGGGCAATTGCTGAACTTTCAGCCAGAAACAGGCAATCTTAGCCTAAATCTTTCGGCAACCAAGAATCTATTTCAGGCGTTAGGAGGCAAACTCATTGTCCGCAACCGACCGCAACAGGGAGAAGTGTTGACAATTTTTCTGCCCTTGAATTAACCCTTGATTTCGGGTTTAACAGTTGTTTGAGACTTAGGAATTGCGGCGAGGTGGGGGGATATCGGGAGCGCGATCGCCCCCCAAACTCGGATATCCCTGTTGTTGCAGTTCTTCGACAAAATCCGTATCTTTATAGGTTGGGTGTTGGCCGTTGTTTTGATGATCTGAGTTCGCCTGTTTTTGGCGACGTTGCTGTTTGAGTTTCGCCTTACGTCCCATAATCGTGACTCCTTAGCAGTTTTGCCTATTCCCTGTTCCCTGTTCCCTGTTCCCTGTTCCCTGTTCCCTGTTCCCTATTCCCTATTCCCTATTCCCTAATTCTTAAAATACTCCGGTTCCTGTCCAGGAGTCCATTTAATGTTACAGCCGATGCTGGGTTTTTGCTCTGGCGGAACTGGAGTTCCGGCGAGGGTTTGTTCAATGGCGGCCCGTAAATCCTTGCCGTTGACGGGTTGGTCGTTACCGGGGCGGCTATCATCGAGTTGGCCGCGATAGACGAGTTGGCGATCGCCCCCAAACAGGAAGAAGTCCGGCGTACAGGCGGCGGTGTAAGCTTTAGCCACCGCTTGAGTTTCGTCGTAACAGACAGGGAAGTTAAACCCTAAATCCAGGGCCATCTGCTTGAGATGTTCCGGTGAGTCATCAGGATGGGTTGAGACATCATTAGCACTAATCGCCACAATCCCTAATCCTTGTTCAACATAGTCTTGGCCAAGTTTAGCCAGTTCCTCTTGCACGTGTTTGACGAAGGGACAATGGGCGCAGAGGAAAATCACCAACAGGGCTTTCTTGCCGCTAAAGTGGTCTAAGGTGATGGTTTCCCCTGAAACGGTATCAGGAAGGGCAAACGGTGGGGCAACGGTGCCGAGATCGAGCATCGTCGAGGGGGTGCGTACCATAGTTAAAACTCCTCAATGGCTAATGGTTTGAAGGTTATACCGTTTCTAGCTTAAAGAATTTTTCGCAAGTTTAGCAAATGTGAGCCAAAATCCCGCTCAAGGGGGATGGGTTAAGGGATAACGGCGGGGTTCCCAATTCAGGCGGCGACGGCTACCAAACCCCCGTTTCTCTAGGTTTGTCAAACTTGGATTACTGATCTAGAATCGAAAACAAAAATGTAAAGATGGATTTAGGACGACTGGCGTGGGATGTTTTCAAAACCGGCTGCCGCATATTGATCGATCATACCTTTCTAAGAGAAGTCGATAAATTCATAAAGGGACAGCGCCTAGAACTCACCCAGAATTTATCTTCCTCCCTGAGCGAAAGTAGCGGGGGAGCGATTACACCGCAAGTGGTGCAGGCGGATGCCCAACTGACGAAAATGCAGCAGGATTATCTCAAACGCAAAGACAGACGCGATATTGAAATCCTGAAACTCCAACAGACTCACTTAGAAATTGATGTCGAAATCGAATCCGCCAAAGCCGAACGAGAAGACAAATTAATTGCCCTCAAAGAACAAGACCTCGCCGACCGCAAAGCCTATTCTCAAGCTTGTTTGAGCGTATTGCGCCAGCAAACCCAGGCGAAAATCGACCTGGTGCGAGAGCGCATACAAGCCGACTTCGACCTCAAAAATTGGTCCAGGGTGTTGAGCCGAGACGAAGCCCTGAACATCTTTGAAGCCGAAGCCAAAGCCGGACGACTGTTGATGTTAGTCCCGCCGCCGTCGGTGTTTGAAGACGAACTGCTTACGCCGTCGTTCTCCAAAGCCCTACAAACGGAAGTCCGCATCGAGCTAACGCGGTTTTTCTTCCGTCATTACGGTGAGGATAGCCTCTGTCCTGTCGGTTTCTACGGCGGTTACTTCTCTCAGCCGGTGTTCGATGCCGAAGTGCGACAGCACGCCATGAGTTTTTCGGGGATTCCCACAGGACTTATAAGTGCAGAAATGACGGACTACCAAGTGCATTTTAACCTCAATCTTTGGGGGGCGATGAGTTCTCTGTCAGTTCCCCTCGACCCCTTCGATTGGGAAGAATTTCGGGAACTGCTCGTGCAAGATGAGGCAATTTCAGACCGCAAAAGTTGGCAGTTGGTGCGTCAAGCTGTTGTCAGTCTGTACAAACTCTGTGGCGCGTTTTTAGCCGATATCTATTATCTGTCGGTGAATCCCCTACACGAACCGCAGCTTTTTGCCCTGGAGTCGGAGTTGAAATCTCTCTGGAGTGAAGAACTGGCGGCGCAGTTGCGCGAGATACAGGAGCAGTGTCTGGCGGAGTATTTAGAGGAACTTCGCGCCCAACGAGAGCAGGTTCGGCAGTGGGAAGAAGCCGAACGCCGCGAGAGGGAAGAAGTCGAAGCGCGTCGCCGTCGCGAAGAAGCTGAACGCCGCCAAAGGGAAGAAGCCGAAGTGCGTCGCCGTCGCGAAGAAGCTGAACGCCGCCAAAGGGAAGAAGCTGAACGCCGACGCTGGTTTGGTGAAACCTTCCATTATGAGGTGCTACTCTTGGACCGATACGGCAACATCGACCAGCGGAACTCCACCAGCAACCGAGGCTACATCGAACACCTCGACGACATCGCCATCGAAATAGTCAACATCCCCGCCGGGAGTTTTCAAATGGGTTCCCCGAGTCACGAATCGGAGCGACGTAGCCACGAAAGCCCCCAACATTCTGTCAGCGTTCCCGAATTCTTCCTGGGGCGCACCCAAGTCACCCAGGTGCAGTGGCGAGCCGTTGCCCAACTGCCCCAAATCCACCGCAGCCTCAAATCTGACCCATCCCGCTTCAAAGGCAACGAGCTGCCCGTTGAAAACGTAACTTGGTACGATTGTATCGAATTCTGCGCCCGCTTGAGCCAAGCTACGGGGAAAAACTACCGCCTCCCCAGCGAAGCGGAATGGGAGTACGCCTGTCGAGCTGGAACCACCAGCCCGTTCCATTTTGGCGAAACCATTTCGACGGAGGTGGCGAACTACGACGGAAACCATACCTACGGCCAGGGTAAAACAGGAGTGTATCGCAAGAAAACAACTCCAGTCGGCAGTTTCAACGCCGCCAACGCCTGGGGACTCTACGATATGCACGGCAACCTTTATGAATGGTGTTTAGACGATTGGCATGGTAGCTACGAAGGCGCACCGAACGACGGAAGACCCTGGTTTGAAAACAATCCTTCTGGTTCTGAGGAAGATTGGCAAGATTGGCTGGATACGATTCTTCAACATAGCAACAACAAGCTGCTTCGTGGCGGTTACTGGTACCCCAGTCCGAAGGACTGTCGCTCGGCGCATCGGTTCTACTACAGCCCCGACAACTGCTTCAACAGCAGGGGTTTTCGCGTTGCCCTCTCCTCCCCCAGTACTCTTCACGAACCATAGTTGTTGAATTCCCATTCAACAAGCGTGTCACAGAGGAGTCCAGTTCCGTTCCTGCGTGTCGGTGATGATATCCCAATATCCCCCTTCGTTGAGTCAGGGAGTGGGTATTCCAAAGGCTGGCTCGATGGTATTTTAAAGAAACCTGGTTTTTGGGATTTCCATTCATGCGATCGCTCTCTTATTTTCCTAGGGGGCGATCGCTGGCTAAAGCGTTACAATTTCCGATTGCAGAAACGATCGCAATTTGCTATGATCAGAATACGATATTTAGCGCAATCTTGACAAACAATAGACATGATTATTCAAGTTGCCTCTAAAATTGCTAAATTTAATTGCTCAATTTAACCACACAGTGCTATCTAAAAAACACGCAAAAATTGCAAAATTCATCAAAATAATACTCAAGAAAATTAATTAACTGACCCAATCCATCGAGGTTATTTACCATGAACTTACAGCAATTAAAACAACACCGCTCTCACATTGTAAAATTAGCCGAAAAATATCACTCTACTAATATCAGAGTATTTGGTTCAGTTGCTAAAGGTGAAAATACCGAAAATAGTGACATTGATTTTTTGATCGACCCTAATCCAGAACAAGATTTATTTGATGTTATTCGCTTACAAAGAGCATTGCAAGAACTACTGAACTGTGATGTTGATATTGTGCATAGCACCGCCTTACATCATACCATAAAACAGGAAGTTTTGTCTTCAGCAATCCCCCTATGAATAAGAAGCCTAGATATCCCCTATTCTTTCTTTATCACATTAAAGAATCTATTGAGGCGATCGCGATTCATATTCAACAGGGAAAACAAGTGTTTTTAACCAATCGAACAGTACAAATGGCTGTTCTGCGTGAACTAGAAATTATTGGTGAGGCAGCCAATAAACTCCCTGATGAATTCAAAAATCAGTATCCTTCAGTCCCTTGGCGGGATATTACAGACTTGAGAAATATTCTTGCTCATCATTATTGGGCAATTGATTTAGAAACCGTCTGGAATATTATACACAATCGCGATAAATTACCAGACTTAAAAGCTCAAGTAAAAACTTGTATTCAAAACTTAGAAAATCGAATTGATAAAGACTAGCTAATGTATTGGCTTGATTGCAAAGACGACTTCCAAGAAACCGGTTTCTCTAACAAGTTGGCTGAAATGACCGAGATTCTATCAAAAAACCCGATTTCTCTACCCCAGTTTCTGGTCTCCCAGACCTCGACGCATCCAGAAACCGGGTTTCTCTACCCGGACGAACCTCGTTTTGGAAGTGACTCTGGTTTCAACAACATTTTGGTATTTTTGTCAAGCCCATAAGATAACGTTACTGACAAAGTAATCAATTCTAAAGAAGTCTAAACAAAAGACAGATAAATCACCAAAATTTAGGAATTTATTTTAAAGTAAGAACAGGCCTGGGCTGCGTCTCCCACGAGGTTTAACAACAGATCATGAACACACCGAAACGCCTTGGAATCTTAACCAGTGGCGGTGATTGTCCTGGGCTCAATGCCGCCATCCGAGCCGTTGTCAGCCATGCCACTCTCAGTTATGGCTGGGACGTGTTGGGGATTCCTTACGCTACAGAAGGACTCCTTGAACGTAAAGCGGTTGCCCTGAATGTGCATGGCTTGGATATGCGGGGCATTGACCCGATGTTAAGCACAGGCGGAACGATTCTGGGGTCAATTAACCGAGGCCCGACGGAGGCTCGGGCTGAGGAGATTATTGCCGGCTATCACGCCCTAGAACTCGATGCCCTGATTAGTATTGGCGGTGACGGAAGTTTGGCGATTCTCTCTCAACTGGCCCGTCAGGGAAATTGGAACCTAGTTGGGATTCCCAAAACCATTGACAATGACGTGGCGTTGACGGAATCGTCGATTGGCTTTGATACGGCCGTCAATACCCTCGTTGATGCCCTGCATAAACTCAGTTATACCGCCGCGAGTCACGATCGCGTCATGGTCCTAGAAACCATGGGCCGCACCGCCGGCCATCTAGCCTTACATGGGGGGATTGCTGGGGGGGCCGATGTGATCCTGATGCCGGAAATCCCCTATACCATAAAAGGCGTTTGTCGTCAAATTAGTGAGTTGCGCGATCGCTGGGGTCACAAATTCGCCATTGTCTTAGTGGCCGAAGGGGCAAAAACCCTCTCCGGGGAATCTCGGGAATATCGCGACGCTCAGGGTGAAATTCGCTTGCGGGGGATTGGGGAATATGTCACGGAACAAATTTGTCGCTGCACCGATAATGGCATCGAGGCGCGTGTCAGTGTCTTGGGTCATGTGCAGCGAGGGGGGATTCCCTCAGCCTTTGACCGAGTTCTGGCCTCGGTGTTAGGTAAGGGGGCGGTGGATTTGGTGGCCCAGGAACAGTTCGGTCAGATGGTGGTTTGGCAAAATGGCCGGGTGCGATCGGTTTCTCTCGATGAAGTTTGCGCCCGTAGCCCCCGTCTAATTACGCCGGAAGGGGATTTGGTGCAAACCGCCCAAGCTTTGGGAATCTATGTCGGTGAGTTGCAGGTCCCGGCTCGGTTGGGCTCAGCAGACTTGGTTAGACCCTAGGGGTACAACAGCTCGGGGTACAACAGCTCGGGGTACAACAGCTCGGGGTACAACAGCTCGGGGTACAATGGAGGATGGTTATTTTTTGGCAATCCCCCAACGTGATGGGTGTCGTTGAGAGTCCCTCATCACCGCTATCAATAGCCTCAATTTTTAACTCAACACCGACGCGAACACTATCTTTAAACTCGCATGACTGTAACTGCCGACGCTACTCCGATTGTCTCGACTCAGCCCCGTCGCCGTGCCGTGTTTCCCTTTACGGCGATTGTGGGACAAGAGGAAATGAAACTTGCTCTGTTGCTCAATGTCATCGACCCGAAAGTGGGTGGGGTGATGATTATGGGCGATCGCGGAACCGGAAAATCCACCACAATTCGGGCGTTGGCGGACTTACTCCCGGAAATGGAGGTAGTCGCCGATGATCCCTTTAGCAGTGACCCTCATAATCCTGAATTGATGAGTGATGAGGTGCGCGATCGCCTCACTCGCGGCGAAACCCTCCCCGTGGCCAAGAAAAAGGTCACCATGATTGACTTACCCCTCGGGGCGACGGAAGACCGGGTTTGTGGAACCATTGATATTGAAAAAGCCCTCTCGGAAGGGGTAAAAGCCTTTGAACCGGGACTGTTAGCCAAAGCCAATCGGGGCATCCTCTATGTCGATGAGGTCAACCTCCTCGATGACCATTTGGTGGATGTACTCCTTGACTCGGCCGCCTCGGGTTGGAATACCGTCGAACGGGAAGGAATTTCCATTCGCCACCCCGCTAGTTTCGTGCTAGTTGGGTCCGGGAACCCCGAGGAAGGGGAATTACGACCCCAGTTATTAGACCGGTTTGGGATGCACGCCGAAATTCGCACTGTGCGCGATCCGGAGTTGCGGGTGAAAATCGTCGAGGAGCGATCGCAGTTCGATCGCAACCCCCAAGACTATCTCAGCGACCACCACGAGACGCAACAGGAGTTACAGGAGAGATTGCTGCAAGCCCAAAGCCTGTTACCTTCCGTTGAGATTAACCATGAGTTGCGGGTTCAGATTTCTCAAGTCTGTGCCGAACTCGATGTCGATGGCTTGCGGGGGGATATTGTCACCAACCGCGCCGCCAAAGCCTTAGCCGCGTTTGAGGGACGCACCGAGGTGACGGTGGATGATATCAGCCGCATTATTACCCTCTGTTTGCGTCACCGCCTACGCAAAGATCCTATGGAAACCATTGACTCGGGGACTAAGGTTCAGAAGGTGTTTTCCGAGGTGTTCGGGATTCCTCTGGATGAAAACTAATTGGCTGAACGCTCGATGACAGCCGCTAACCCACGTATATTAGGACTCGATCCAGGGTTGGCGCGTTTGGGGTTTGGGGCGATCGTCTCTGATGGGGGCGATCGCCTCAAACCCCTTGATTTTGGCATTATCCAAACCCCAGCTAAACAACCGATTGGCGATCGCCTCCAGACCATTTATGAGGATTTACACGCTTTATGTGAGCAGTTTTCCCCGCAGATGGTAGTCGTTGAAAAGCTCTTTTTCTATCGTATGAGCAATTTGATTATGGTGGCCCAAGCCCGAGGGGTTATGATGTTAGTCTTAGCTCAACATAACCTACCCTTAATTGAACTGACTCCCGGCCAAGTAAAACAGTCATTAACGGGGTATGGAAACGCCTCTAAATTGGAAGTTCAGGAAGCTGTCGCGCGGGAATTGGACTTAGATACAATCCCCAAACCTGACGATGCAGCTGATGCGTTGGCGGTGGCGATCGCCGGCACATTTTTTGCCTCAAATTAGGTCAAATAAATGGCGGATGAAATTGACACCTGCAACAGTACGGGTTACAATCTAGCGTATGATTCGGAGTTTCAAGCATAAAGGTCTCAGACGCTTCTTCGAGACGGGAAGTGTCTCTGGAATTCAGGCATCTCATGTGAAAAGACTCCGTCTCATACTCGGTCGGCTCCATGCTGCCAGGCAGCCTCAGGATATGAATCTTCCGGGACTCCGGCTTCACGAACTGAAGGGAAATCGGTCTGGTATGTGGGCAGTCGATGTCAGTAAAAATTGGCGTGTTACCTTCCGCTTCGAAGGTCAGGATGCCGAAGTCGTGAATTATGAGGACTATCATTGAGGTGTCGCTATGCTTATGCACAACCCTCCACATCCAGGTGAAGTGATTCGAGAGCTTTGTCTTGAGCCACTTGGCCTTTCAGTCACCGACACCGCTAAAGCCTTGGGTGTCAGTCGTAAGACACTGAGTGCCATCCTGAATCAGCGTGCTGGGATCAGCCCAGAAATGGCAGTTCGCTTATCCATTGCATTTGACACCACAGCGGAAAGTTGGCTAAACCAGCAAATCCAGTATGATCTTTGGAATGCTGAACAGCATCGCAAAGACCTGCAAGTGAAACGCCTTGTCAACAGCGAATCCCTGGAAGTCACATAACAACCGGTTCAACTCGGACGCGGCTAACCGCCGGCACATTTTTTGCCTCAAATTAAGTCGAGTGTAATTTATTGCATTGACCCCAAAAAAGTCAGAGTAAAAAATGTCGGAACGACATTTTTTGGGGTTAACATAAAACCTAACCACCCCACATTTATCAATCCCCAAAACTCAATGTTCCGGCTCCAAATGCAAATTGCGAACCATCTTCTTCTGCACCCCATTCACGAGTACATAAAAAACCGGAATCACATAGAGACTCAAGAGCGTCGAAACCAACATCCCGCCCACCACAGACATCCCAATCGAGACCCGACTAATCGCCCCAGCTCCGCTGGCAAATGCCAATGGCATTAAACCAAAAATAGTCGAAAATGCCGTCATCAAAATGGGACGGAACCGAATCCGCCCCGCCTCAATCACCGCCCGATAAATCGAGAGTCCTTCCTCTCGTTTTTGATTAGCAAACTCCACAATCAAAATGGCATTCTTAGTGGCTAGACCAATCAACATAATCAAGCCAATTTGACTATAGATATTCAACTCTAAACCAAAGAGCATCAACGCACCCAACGCCCCAACCAGAGACAAAGGAACCGTTAACAAAACCACAATCGGGTCTAAATAACTCTCAAACTGAGCCGATAAGACCAAGAAAATAAAGGCCATGGCTAAACCAAAAATAAAGGCCGTCGCCTCCCCGGCTTCAGCAAACTCCAAAGATTCCCCCGCCAACGCCGTCGTCACCCCGTCAGGGGCAATCTCATCGGCCAACTCTTGTAACGCCGTAATCGCCTCTCCTAAGCTATACCCAGGAGCGGGACTTCCTTCAATGGTGGCTGAACGAAAACGCTGATAATGCTCAATTTGCGGGGGAGTTGTCGTTTTTGCCAGACGTACTAAATTACTCAGCGGCACTAACTGTCCCTCACTGGTTCGTAGAGAAAGTTCCCGAATACTCTCAGGACTTAAACGGAATTGTTCCTCAGCTTGAACCACCACCTCATAGCGACGATTTTCCCGGTTGAAGCTGGTAATTTCCTGGCTACCTAAAAGAATTTGTAAGGTATTGGAAATGTCTTGAGTGCTAATTCCGAGATTAGCGGCTTGTTGACGGTCAATCTCTACGGCCACTTCAGGCTGAGTCAATTTCAAGGTCGTATCGACATTCCTCAATTGAGGCAGTTGGTTGGCACGTTGGGCTAACTCCCCGGAAATATCTGCTAACTGCTCTAAACTTGGTCCTTGTAACACCAATTGCACCGGCTGACCAAAGCCTCCGCCGGGTAACGCTGGCGGATTAACCGGAAAAATTAAAGCGTCGGGAATTTGCGAAAAGCGTCCAAACAATTGTCCAACTAGGGCTTGTTGGGATTGCTGAGGTTCTTCTCGTTGCGACCAGGGTTGCAGGCGAACAAAAGCAATCCCCTGATTCACCTGACCCGGTGCGCCCCGTCCAAACGCGCCAATGCTAAAGTAATAGCGAACTTCAGGCATTTCCGCATAGACGGCTTCGATTTGACGCATCACGTTGTCGGTATAGTCAATGCTGACCCCTTGGGGCGCATCAACAATGGTCAAAATCTGTCCCCGGTCTTCGTCGGGTAGGAAGCCTTTGGGAATTTGGGTAAATAAAATGCCCAGTAGGCCAATTGAGAGAATAAAACCAGCTACAACCAAGGGTTTAACAGACAGGGCCAGCCGCAGACTTGAGGCATAAAAGTTAGCGGCGCCGGTTAAGAGATCTTCGACTTTATCAAAAATCCAGCCATGCAGCATTGAGTGAGGTTTCAGGACTCGGGCTGATAAACTCGGGGCCAGGGTCAGGGCGACGAAGGAGGAGACAATGACGGACCCAGCTAAGGTGAGGGCAAATTCGGCAAATAACTCTCCGGTGACGCCGGTGGCAAACCCGACGGGGAGAAACACGGCCACCAAAACCACGGTGGTGGCAATGACGGCAAAGATGACCTCTTCTAAGCCTTTGAGGGCGGCTTGATAGGGTTTCATCTCTTCTTGTTCGATGTAGCGGACGATGTTTTCTAAGACGACGATGGTATCGTCCACCACCAGTCCTGTGGCTAGGGTTAGGGCAAACAGGGTCAGGGTGTTAATGGAGAAGTCGAGGATAAACATAATCCCGAAGGCTGAAATCAGCGAGACGGGAATAGTCACGGCTGGGACAATGGTGGCTCGCCAATCGCGCAGGAAAAAGAAAATCACGACGATGACGAGGAAAACGGCAACATAGAGAGACCCCCAGACTTCATCAATGGCCAGTTGCACAAATTCTGAGTTATCGACGGCGACTTCGTAATTCATCCCTGGGGGGAAGTCGGCTTTGAGGTCTGCCATTTTGGCCCGGGCTTCGGCGGCGACGTTGAGGGTGTTGGCGGTCGAGAGTTTAACGACCCCTAACCCGACGGCTGGGCGACCGTTAAAGCGCACGAAGGAGCGATCATCTTCGGCACCGATTTCGGCGTAGCCAATGTCTTGGAAGCGAATTTGGCTGCCGTCGCTGGTGGTTCGCAGCACGAGGGCTTCATACTCTTCGGGTTCCCGCAGTCGGCCGAGGGTTCGCACGGAAAATTCGTTTTGGTTGCCTTCGATGCGTCCACTGGGGAGTTCGACGTTTTCTTGCCGCAGTACGTTTTCGACATCGAGAATGGTCAGATCACGGGCTTCGAGGCGTTGCGGGTCGATCCAAAGCCGCATGGCGTAGCGACGTTCGCCGCCGATGATGACACTGCTGACGCCGTTGATGGTTTCGAGGGCATCGACGATAAAGCGATCGGCGTAGTCACTCAGTTCTAGGGTGGTGATGCTTTCGTCTTCGCCGTAGAGGCCAAACCAGATGATGGGGGCGGCGTCACCGGATTCGCGGCGAATAACGGGGGAGTCGGCGTTGTCGGGGAGTTGTCCGACGACTTGGGCGATGCTGCGTTGGACTTCTTGGGCGCCAATGTCAACGTCTTGGTCGAGGTCAAATTGGACGGTGATGGAACTGACGGCTTGACGACTTTGGGAGGTGAGGGTACGCACGCCATCAACGCTGTTGAGTTCGGCTTCGAGGATTTCGGTGACTTCGGTTTCGACGACGCTGGGGTTAGCCCCTGGATAGGTGGTGGTGACGCTGACAACGGGGGGGTCGATGCTGGGAAGTTCTTGGACGGGTAAACTGCCGTAGCCAACGAGTCCCACCAGCATCAGCAGTAGGGAACAGACGGAGGCGAAGACGGGCCGTTTGATGAAAAACTGATAAAACATCTTCGGAGTTTGGGGGGGTTAGGGGCTGGGAGTAATGGGTTGTCCGTCGCGGATTTTTTGGATGCCGGAGGTGATGAGGCGATCGCCGGGTTCGAGTCCACTGAGGATTTCGCTTTGGTCGCCTTGGCTGTCTCCGAGTTCGACTTGGCGACGTTCGGCGGTGAGGGTTTCTCCGTCTCCTGTGGCCACGAAAACAAACCGTCGTTGACCTTCAAAGGTGATGGCGGTGGTGGGGATGACGATGGTATCGGGTCGTTCTTGCCAGATGATGCGCGATCGCACGAATTGGCGATCGCGCAGGCGACCCTCGGGATTGTCGAAGGCGACTTTGACCAGAATCGATTGGGACTCGGGATCGACTTGGGGGGAGATAAAGTTGACTCGTCCTACAGCCAGAGGGGCCTCGTTGGCCGCGTCTGGGTCGAAGATTTCGACGGGGAGGCCGAGATCCAGGTCGTTACTGCGTTCGAGGGGAATGGCTAACCGCAATTCCAGGCGATCGTTTTGGGTCAAGGTGGTGAAGAGGTCACCTCGACTCACGGAATCCCCGACTTTTAGGGGAATATCTCCGACGGTGCCGCTAAAGGGGGCGATGATTTGAGTATCTTCTAAGTTGACTTCAATCGATTGCGCCTCAGCCATGGCCGCATCCAGGTCGGCTTCGGCTTGGGCGATTTCTTCAGGACGAGTCCCGGTTTCGAGTTCTCGTAGGGCCTCTCGTCGTTCTTCTACTTCGGCACTGAGGCGGCTAATGCTACTATCTTGGGTTTCTTCGAGTTCTTGTCGCCGTCGTTGGGCTTCTTCGAAATCGGCTTGGGCGGTGCGATAGCGTTGTTGGGCTTCGTCGAGGTCATCGGTGGGAATGGCCCCTTGGGCTTCGAGGGTTTGGAACCGTTCGAGTCGTTGTCGGGCTAAGTTTAGGGTGGCCTGGGCCGATTCAATGCGCGACTCGGCTTGAGCGATTTGTGAGGGACTGGCCCCAGATTGGGCATCTTGTAGGTTGGCTTCGGCTTGTCTGAGGCGGGCGCGGGCTTGGGCGATCGCTTCTTGTCGCGGCCCAGCTTGCAGTTCGGCCAGTCGGGCGCGGGCGCGGTTAATGTTGGCTTCAGCTTGGGCCAGACTGGCTTCGACGGCACGGCGATCGATTTGGGCGAGGGGTTCGCCTTGGCCAACAACGTCCCCAGGACGAACGTAGATGGCGCGAATTTCCCCGTTGCTTTCTGAGCGCAGGCTGGCGGTTTGTTGGGCTTCTAGGGTCCCGACGAATTGGGAACTATCCTCAACGGTGGTGGTTTCAACGGGGGTGGTTTCGACGGCGGTCGGAGGTTGCCCCTGTTGTTGTTCTTGTCCGGCTGTTTGTTGGGATTGCCACCATTGCCAGCCGAGGAAGCCACCGCCGCCGAGGAGTAGCAGGCCCAGTAGTAACACCAGCCACCATTTGGGCGGGTTGGGGCGCTCTTGTTCAACGGCGGAAGTCTCTTGTTCGGGTTCGACGGGTGCGTTGGGTTGAGATGAGATGTTATCGGTTTGCATAATCGACCTAGGAGAGGATGAGGGATGAAAACTAACCAGGAATGGTGTTTTGTTTGCCGTGAGGGGTTTGAAGCCTAAACGGCTTGATGCTGTTTGAGGGTGGATGAGTCGTTGCTGCTGGCTGCCCGTGCTGTTTCTTGGTTGAGTTGCTCTTGCAGCCAGTCGATTTCCTCGTTGATCATATCCAGGTGGCGCAGCCAGGTGGCCCGCTGGTAGGGGTCTTGGCTAAAGTCTTGCTGATGGACATAGTCTTGGCGGCTGTGGCAGGCGTGCAGCCGATAGTTCAAGAGTTGTAGGCGTAAGTCAGGCTCGATATCGCTGAAGAAAAAGAATTTCACCATAAACCGACAACGACTTTTCATCCAACTGTCTCGGGGTTGTTGTTGCATGAGAGTTTTCCATCGCTGTTTCCCCTCGGCGGTGATGCTGTAGATTTTGCGCTCACCCCCGCTCTCGGGGCTATCTTCGATGCTGCATTGGATGAAACCGCGCTCTTCTAGGCGATGCAAGAGGGGATAAATCGCGCCGTAGTTAACGCTCATGCAACTGCCCATGAACAGTTCGAGTTCCTGCTTGAGTCGATAGCCGTGGAGGGGTTCTCGTTGCAGTAAGCCGAGGGCGGAGAGTTCTAACATCTAAATCTGATATATCAATTTGATATAGGTGGTGCTGAAACCACTATAGCCAATTTTGGGGAGGGGGCGATCGCCATTCCGGACGGTTTGTTAAAAATCCCTCCTTAGATTCTTGTACGCTAATTTTTTGCGTCTCTTACCATGAATCCTATAATTTGTCAACCCAAAAGATTGGGGAATCGTGCCAAATGGACAATGCCATCCCCTTGATTGACGAGGGGATTTTGGGTCATGCCAATAATGATGCCATCGCAGGGGGCTTTCACCTTGGCGCGGATATTGCCGAAGACATCGACAATCATGCCGAGTTTTTCCCGCTTTTGAACCGATTGGCCGAGTTCAACCTCAAGGAGGAGGATTCCCCCCTGGGGCGATCGCATCCATTGGGTTTTGTGCGCTTCTACCGGCGGTACTGGGGTGGCATTGGGGGGATTATCATACATCCCTAGGGCAGCCATAACCCGTAACACCCCTTCGACCCCTAACTCAATGGCCTGAGGATTAAAACGCAAGGCTTCGCCGGCTTCATAGAGAAGAACGGGAATCCCCTGTTTCGTGGCGGCTTGGCGCAGGGAACCATCGCGGGTTGTCGAGTGAATCACGACTGGGGCACCAAAGGCGATCGCACAGCGATGAGTTTCAGCATCCTCAAGATTGGCGCGAATTTGGGGTAAATTGACGCGATGGTCTGAGGCGGTATGTAAATCAATGCCATGGGTGGATTGAGACACCACCTCTTTCATGAACAAACTGGCTAGGCGAGAGGCCAAGGAACCGCGAGAAGACCCAGGAAAGGAGCGATTAAGGTCACGGCGGTCTGGTAAATAGCGAGATTGTTCAATAAAGCCAAACACATTGACAATGGGAACCATGATGAGGGTTCCCTGCAAGGATTCAGGGGTAACTAAATCCATCAAGCGGCGGACAATTTCCACGCCATTAATTTCATCACCATGAATGGCGGCACTCACCCAGAGGATGGGGCCATCTTCGGGGCCGCGAATCACAGTCACGGGGAGAGAGATGGGGGTTTGCGTCGGTAGGCGAGCGACGGGAAGTTCGAGGTGTTGGCGAGTTTGGGGCGGGATTTCGGTTCCGCCAATTTTGAAGGGCATAGGGGGGGAATAGTGAATAGTGAATAGTGAATAGTGAATAGTGAACAGGGAACAGGGAACAGGGAACAGGGAACAGGGAACAGGGAAGGGGGAACAGGCAAGAGAAAAAGCGGGCATCGCCCGCCGGCTGGCTATCAACTATCAACTATCAACTATCAACTATCAACTATCAACTATTAACTATCAACTATCAACTATTAACTATTAACTATTAACTATTAACTGCTTAGTAGGGAATGCGATCGCGGGGGGCGCTGGCGCCGGCCTTTTTCTCCAGAAATTCGATGATTTTGCCGGCGACATCGACTCCAGTTGAGCCTTCAATCCCTTCTAAGCCGGGGGATGAATTGACTTCCATGACCACCGGGCCGTGATTGGAGCGCAACAAATCGACTCCGGCAATTTTTAGCCCCATGGCCTTGGCGGCGCGGACGGCTGTGGTGCGTTCCTCGGGGGTGAGTTTGATTTTCTCAGCTTTGCCGCCGCGATGGACGTTAGAGCGAAACTCTCCGGGTGCGCCTTGGCGTTTCATAGAGGCGACGACCTTATCGTTGACGATAAAACAACGAATGTCGGCCCCTTTGGCTTCTTTGATAAACTCTTGCACCAAAATGTTGGCATCGAGTCCTCGGAAGGCCTCAATCACAGAGGTGGCGGCTGGGGTGGTTTCAGCGAGGACAACACCAATTCCCTGAGTTCCTTCGAGGAGTTTAATCACTAGGGGTGCGCCGTTGACGATACCAATGAGGCCATCAATATCCTTGGTGGAGTGAGCAAAGCCGGTGACGGGTAAGCCAATCCCTTCACGGGCGAGGATTTGCAGACAGCGTAACTTATCGCGAGAGCGAGAAATGGCTTGGGATTCGTTGGCGGTAAAGACTCCCATCATCTCGAATTGGCGGACAACAGCGGTTCCATAAAAGGTGTGAGACGCGCCGATGCGAGGAATGACGGCTTCAACATCAGTTAGGGGATTCCCTTGATACATGATCGAGGGGCGGTGAGAGGTAATACTCATGTAACAGCGGAGATGGTCGATGACTCGCATCTGGTGTCCCCGTTGTTCTCCGGCTTCTCTGAGACGTCTGGTGGAATAGAGAGAAGCATTTTGGGAGAGGATGGCAATTTTCATAATTAAGTTGAGTTAAAGCAAGACTTGAACGAGGTCAACACGCCCATCAAAACAAACAGCCTCCAAGTCAACAGGCTGAAGTTCTCTTGATCTCCCTGAGACTGGGAGGATTAGGGGTGGGGAATGGGGTTGAGGAGATAGGAGTGACCGGGATCGACGAGGAAGCGTCCGCGAACCGCTTGTCGTCCGAGAAGCATTCGGAACCCCATGACATCGCGGTTAGTGAGGGTGAGTTCAATGGGCCATTGCTGCTGCGCGAGTTGTACCGGAGTCACAATGACATAGCGCAACTCAGCCTTGCCCCCAGAGTTGCGGACTTCACGGCGATCGAGAACATCGGCTTGGGTGGTCACTACTGTCATTGTATCCCGTTGTTGGGGATGCACCTTAAAGCGGATGCGGGGGCGATCGCCCTGGGAAGGGATATCTTCGATGTCGTAAGCATGGAGGGCTGAGGATCTCGCGCCGGTATCGATTTTGGCTTTAATCTGGGTAATCCCTAATTCCGGCAAGCTTAGCCATTCCCGCCAGCCGATGGTTTGGGGTGCAACGGTCATAGGGCAATTAACAGGGCAATTAACAGGGCAATTAAGGTTAAAGGGGAAAGATGCAGGCGGGGAAATCCTATCATGGTCTGGTTTAGGTTTAGCGGTCGTTCGGCATGGGGTGAACTGGGGTTGAGGTGGCTTGTCATGACAGGCGCTCGTCTCCCTTGGCACTTTTTAGGGGATTCGTGGTCTGAAAGACTAGGGAATACGGAGACGACGGACCAACAGGCGAATGCAAAGATGGGGGTTGAATTGCGGTTTGGCGATGATGGGGGCGATCGCCGCCCTATCAGTCCATCCTAGTATCGCTCAAGAGGTCACTCCTGAAGGCAGCCGACGGTTTGGCCGGGGAACGGCGGTGTTTCAACCGGAACAGCCATCGTCTGCTGGGTTATCCCAGGGGAATTTAGAGCAAGGTGATTTAGAGCAAGGTCATTTAGAGCAGGGTCATTTAGAGTTTAGTTGTCGTCAGGAGAATCAACGGTTTGTTTTGTTGATACAACTGCCGACGGAGTCCTCGCCGTTATTGCAATGGCCCCTGGTAGCCACAACAGACTTGCCAGCCGAAGACCCCTGTTGGCAAGCGTCGCAACGGTTACAAGAGGCATATTACGATGACGGGGTAAATTATATAACCTTGGGTCGCGTGGATGGGCAGTTTGTGGTTTGTTTAGTGGGCGATCGCCGCTCGGGTTGTAATCGTCAGAATGTTCTCCTGACGGTTCCTCCGTTAGCGGTGACTCGGGAACCGACGACGGAAGGGATGATGTCACAACTGTTTGAGTTAGACTTCGCGGATGCCCAGCCGAGTCGCTGTGATATTGATGACAGTGTGTATGTGAATCTGCAAGACTATCTCGATCGCGATCGCGGTCAGTCATCGGAGTTATCCTGTCGCTGCTACTGCGGATTTTGCGTGTGTCCCCAATGAGCCGATTCAGGTAATCTAGTCAATAGCCTAGATTGATACGAGAGAGATGGAGTTTTTGATGAAATTTAATGCGATCGCAACAACGGCCCTAAACTGGGCGGGGGATGGCCTGGCTTTAGGGCTTCGAGAGACGGATTTGCCGTTATCTGGCGACTGGGCCAAACTCGATGAGAAATTGGCGGGAACCCTCAGCGAACTGATCGAAGAAAGCCAGTTCGAGGGCAAATTAGGCAACAGTGCCGCTACCCGAGTCGGCGGCGGAAGTGCTATCCGCAAGGTGATTTTGGTGGGATTAGGAGATTCCAAGTCCCTCGATGACTGGCGACGCGCTAGTGCAACGATGGCTCGTTTGGCCAAGCAGCAAAATTGTAAGACGGTGGGAATGACGACCCCAGTCTGGAATGATGACTCAACCTCGACGGCCCAGGCTTTAGTCGAAGGCTTTGAGTTGGCCTTGCACCAAGATCAGCGGTTTAAGTCGGAGGAGGATAAAACCACTCAGGTGGAAACGGTTAATCTTTTGGGCTTTGAGGGGGAAGATGCCGCCATTGAGACGGCCCTGAAGATTTGTTCTGGGGTGATTTTGGCGCGGGAGTTGGTGGCAGCCCCGGCTAATAGTATCAATCCTCTGACGTTGGCCGAAACCGCTCAGGCGATCGCCAATGAGTATGGACTTGAGTTGACCATTTTGGAAAAAGAGGACTGTCAGAAACTCGGGATGGGGGCTTTCTTGGCGGTGGCCCAAGCCTCGGATATCCCGCCGAAGTTTGTGCATATGGTTTATAAGCCCAAAGGTAAACCCCGCAAGAAATTGGCGATTGTGGGCAAGGGGCTAACGTTCGACTCGGGTGGTCTGAATCTCAAACCCAGTGGAAGCGGCATCGAAACCATGAAAATTGATATGGGTGGGGCCGGGGCCACGTTTGGGGCCGCTAAGGCGATCGCCCAACTGAAGCCCGATGTGGAGGTTCACTTCATCTCGGCAATCTGTGAAAACATGATTAGCGGGCGTGCGATGCACCCAGGAGACATCCTAACGGCATCAAATGGCAAAACTATCGAAGTGAACAACACGGACGCGGAAGGACGTTTAACGCTGGCTGATGCTCTGGTCTATGCCGATAAACTTGAGGTGGATGCGATGGTGGATCTGGCGACGCTAACGGGGGCTTGTGTGGTTGCCCTGGGGGATACGATCGCCGGTTTGTGGAGTCCTGATGATACGGTGGCTGAGGCCTTCTTAACTGCGTCTGATAAAAGTGGTGAGAAGTTGTGGCGGATGCCGTTAGAGGAACCCTATTTTGAGGTGATGAAGTCGGTTCACGCGGATATGAAAAACACCGGAAGCCGTGCGGGTGGTTCGATTACGGCGGCGTTGTTCTTGAAGCAGTTTGTAGACAAAACTCCCTGGGCTCATTTAGATATTGCAGCCCCAGTCTGGACGGACAAGGACAACGGCTACAACAGCACTGGGGCAACGGGTTTCCCAGTCCGGACTCTGGTGAACTGGGTTCTCAGTTAGGCGATCATTTGCCTGGTGCCTATTCCCTGCTCCCTGTTCCCCGTTCCCCGTTCCCTGTTCCCTGTTCCCTGTTCCCTATGAACACCCCTGAAAAGTTCCCGAAATTAGTTTGGGGTATCTCTCTGTCAACAGTTGTGTTGGCAGGAGGGTTAGCGTTTCTGTATCAGTTGGGTACGACGAATCTGGTGGATGAGACGGAACCGCTGTTTGCAGAAGCGGCCCGGCAGATGACGGTGACGGGGGATTGGGTTACGCCGTATTTTAATGGGGAAACTCGTTTTGATAAGCCGCCGTTGGTGTATTGGTTGATGGCCATCGCCTATCAACTCATCGGGACCAATGAATGGGCGGTGCGGCTTCCGTCGGCGTTGTCGGCGATCGCCCTGATGGCGGCAACTTATATCACTCTCTGGCGGTTTGTCTCTCCTGCGTCGGGAAGTCGCCAGGGTTGGCTACTGCCTTGGGGTGCGGCTAGTTTGGGGGCGATCGCCATCGCTTTTAATCCTCAAACGTTTATTTGGGGACGCACGGGGGTCTCGGATATGCTTCTGTGTGCTTGTGTGGGGTTGTCTCTGTTGTCGTTTTTTTGGGGCTACGCCACGGAAGGAAAGACTCAGAATCGGGCGTATTTGAGCTTTTTTGTCTGGATGGGGTTGGCGGTTTTGGCGAAAGGACCGGTGGGAATGGTGCTTCCGGTGGGGATCATTGGTGGCTTTTTGCTGTATGGAGGAACTCTCAAAGCTGTGTGGCGAGAGATGCAACCGTTACGGGGTTGGCTAATTTTTCTGTTGATTACGGTTCCTTGGTATCTGTTGGTTTGGCGGGCTAATGGGGAGGCGTATATTGAGAGTTTCTTTGGTTATCACAACCTCGAACGGTTCACGCGGGTGGTGAATCGTCATAGTGGTCCCTGGTATTTCTATTTTGGGGTGGTGTTGCTGGGGTTTGCCCCTTGGTCCGCTTATCTGCTGGCGGCGATCGCCCGTTTACGGGTTTGGCGACGCGGTTGGTGGTGCAATCTACCGCGTCAGGAGCAGTTGGGCGGTTTTGCCCTGTTTTGGTTTGGCGGGGTGTTTGTCTTTTTTACGGTGGCGGTGACGAAACTGCCGAGTTATGTGTTGCCGTTAATTCCGGCGGCGGCGATTTTGGTGTCTCTGTTGTTGAGTGAGGAGATGTTACATCGCCCAAGTCTGTCTCGTCGTTGGCTGTCGGCGAGTCATGCTGGAAGTTGGCTGATTTGGATGGTAATGGCGATCGCCCTGGCGGTGTTGCCGTTTATGATTGGCCCCGATCCGGTAGTCGATCGCATTGATTTGAAGATTTTTGAGTCGGGGTTAACGACATGGGGGGCTGGGGTGATTATGGCGATCGCCTCGGTGGTGGAAGCCTGTATTTTGACGCGTCGCCGGGGGGTGGCGATCGCCCAGGTGACAGGGTTTGCGCTCTTTTTGTTGTTGGTCGCTCATCCTATGTTTGGGCTTTTGGATGAGTTACGCCAACAACCGGTTCGGCAAATGGCGGATACGGCCAAGGCGGTGTATCAACCGGGCGATCGTCTTCTCTCGGTGGGGTTTGAAAAGCCTTCGATTGTCTTTTACACTCAGCAGCGAGTAACCTACGTGTCTCGTCCCTCGTTGGGGCGAGAGGATTTACGCCAACAAGTCGAACAGGGGAATCTGTCGGGGACAACGCTGGTGTTTGCTGATCGCGAACGATTACCGATGTTGGGGTTACGAGAGGATCAGTATGATTTCCTCGATTCTAAACGCCGTTATCGTCTTGTCCGCGTCTATCACGATCGCCTCGACAAGTTCACGCACAAAGACTCGGATTAAAAAGAGGGCAACCACAAGGGATTGCCCCTACGTCTTTTCTTACTGTTAACTAACCCTCCTGTTCCCTGTTCCCAGTTCCGGTGTTCCCAGTTCCGGTGTTCCCTGTTCCCTCTTCCCTCAACTCCCTTGAACAACCATAACGGAACAGTCGGCGTGATGAAGAACATAGTTACTCACGCTGCCAAAGAGAACTTCTTTGAGACCCCGGTGACCTCGCCGTCCCAGAACAATTAGGTCTGCTTCCCAGTTTTTGGCAACATCACAAATCCAAGATCCAGGGTCGCCAAATTTGGTTTCAGGGGTGACATTCACTCCCTCTGCCTCGGCTTTTTCAACATAGTTTTTTAGGAGTTTTTCAACTCGCTCAGCTTCTTTTTTGAGATGGTCTTGCTGCATCTCAAACATCATTTTGCTGCTAGACAAGTCAATGCCAATGCCGCTTCCCATGAGGGGAATAGATTCACTGACACGCTGCATGGTGGTACAGTGAAAAATCATCAGTTCGGCTTGGTCTTGCACGGCTGTATTGAGGGCATGGCGAAAGACTTTGGCTGCGGATTTAGAGTCGTCGATCGCGACTAAAATTTTATGAAATGTCATGATTTTTAGGTATGTTTCAACAAGGGTATTTTTGATTAATCTAGGGAAAAAAGCCAAAGTTAAGACTTGTTTTTTGGGGGGTTTGTATAGAATATGAGTCTGAGTTTAAGCTATTTTTAAGCTATCATAGGTCACGGTTAACAACAGTGACTTGTATCAAAAATTTGCATTTTGGCTCTGTTTGAGTTGTCGTCGAGTTAGGTCATAGGGGGCGGAATCGGGTTAAGCCACTGGGGTGAACTGTCTCTCCAGACGTTGGGCGAGGGCGATGATATCGTCTTTGCGGGCGATCGCCTCCCGCCAATGTTCGGGAATGGCGGCATAGCCATAGTGTAGTCCAGCCAGGCCTCCGGTAATGGCGGCGACGGTGTCGGTGTCACTTCCTAAGTTAATCGCTTGTAACACCGCCTCGGCGTAACTGTTGGTGTTGAGAAAACACCAGAGGGCGGCTTCTAAACTGTGAACCACATAGCCGGTTGAGGAAATTTCTTGGATGGGGAGTTGAGCCAGTTGGCTATAGAGGCGTTGGAAGTGCGATCGCTGCTGCTGAAAGGGGGCTTGCTCGTAAAACGGTTCCACGGCGGCTAACCCGTCGGCGACAGCGGTATCAGGCGCTTTTCCGTCGAGGAGTTCCTTGGCGATGCTGATATACATCCCACAGGCCATTTGACTGCGTGGGTGAGCGTGGGTGATGGCGGAGACTTGATGCACCTGCTGTAGGAGTTCTGGGAAGGGGAGATGGTTGGCAAAATAAACCATGGGCAAAATTCGCATCAGAGAGCCATTCCCATTGCTACGTTCGCCGGTTCCGCCTGATTTTGTGGGCGGGACTCCGCGTAACAGTTGACTAATGGCTCGACTGGTGGCTCCTCCTACGTCAAACATTTCGTTATAGGGAGTCCAGAGAGATTCGGTGAACCAAAGACAAAATTTCTCGGCGATGCGGTTCAAGTCAAAGCCGTCACAGAGAGCATCGGCTAAACAAAAGGTTAAAGAACTATCATCAGACCAAGTTCCGGGGGGTTGGTTATAGGTTCCATAGCCCTGGATGTCTGTCACTGGAGCCTCTTGTCGTTCAGCGCGGGAGCTGAACTCCACGGGAACCCCCAGAGCGTCGGCGACACAGACACCCATTAAGCCATCTAAAACGGGAGAGGGGTTAATCACAAGCATTATCTCGGTTGACTGACATGGCACTCTGATATGGCACTTCTCTCATTTTAGGGGTTGGCTGAACTCAGGTTGACGGCTTGGGAGCGAGACCAGGGGACGGGCTTGCCAGATTCTTGAAAGTAAGTTTCAATAAGATAGGGTCGTAGACCTGATACGTCAAGAGTGATAAGGACTGATAATTCAAGCTGATAGGTAATTTAGGCTACCAAAAGTTGCGGTTGAGTCGCGAAATAACTTTATGATTACTAAGCAGCGATTTTGTGATACTCTGAGTAGCTGGAGCTACAGTAATGAGAATCTATTTGAATTACAGTCCAGATAGTGTTTTAGAGGATTTCTGATGATGAAACGTCAACGTCAACGCCATCGGGGCAATCAAACGCCCCAAAGTTGGGGCTTTACTTTTGTCGGCGGCGGTTGCGATCGCCGGGATGGCCCCAAGCCACAAAATCGATCCCGAGGAGACTCAGTGTTCCCCTTAAGTCAAGCCAGCGTCGGCGATCGCCTCTGGGTGGTGGACTTACCGGCTGGGTTGGAGCCAAAAGGGTTACGCCTCGGCGATGAGGTAAGCATTCTTAGTTGCACCGAGAGCGGTTCGGTGGTGTTATCGGTGAATGGTCAACAATTGGGATTTTGTGGCGATCGCACTCAGGGGATTCAGGTCTCTCGCGAACCTCAATCCCTGCAACAACTGCGCCATCTCAAGGTCGGGGAGGCGGGACGCATTCTCGGCTACGACTGCCCCCATCGCGGCTATCGCAAACGCCTATTGGCGATGGGATTGACCCCCGGAACCGAGTTTACGGTGACACGCCATGCCCCCCTCGGGGACCCAGTAGAAATCTGCGTGCGCGGCTTTAGTCTCAGTCTCCGCAAAGATGAAGCCTGCGCTCTTTTAGTCGAAGCTATTGAGGAGTAATCACGATGACCCCCATTGCAACCCGTCAAGCCAAAATTGCCGCGATTGGCAATCCCAATTGTGGCAAAACAACCCTCTTCAACGCCCTCACGGGGGCCAATCAAGTGACCGGAAACTGGCCCGGTGTCACTGTTGAACGAGTCGAAGGAACCTATGTCCATGATGGTCAAACCTTGACGGTGGTGGATTTGCCGGGGGTGTACTCCCTCGATGCCGAAGATGCGGATACGGGCCTCGATGAGGTGATCGCCCGGGATTATCTCCTCTCGGGAGAGGCGGATTTAATTGCCAATATCGTTGATGCGTCTAACTTGGAACGCAATCTCTATCTGACGACGCAATTGATTGAAATGCGTCTGCCGATGGTGGTGGTGTTGAATATGGCCGATGTGGCGGAAGAACGGGGATTGGAGATTAAGGTTGAGGCCTTATCGCAACGGTTAGGTTGTCCGGTGGTGTCGGTGGTGGCCTCGAAATCTCTGGGAATGAGCGAGTTGCGAGGAGCGATTACCCAGGGGTTACAGTCGCCGCCGATTCCGCCTGCGTTTGTGGCGTATCCGGCGGTGGTGGAGGATGCGATCGCCGCGATGTTGCCCCATTTAGAGGCCCAGTCGTCTCCGGTTGACCCCCGCTGGAGAGCGTTGCGGCTGTTGGAATACAATGATTTGACCCTTCCTCGACAGCAGCAGCCGGATCTCGATCGCCTTGTCGGTGTTTGGCAAAAGCGGGTTCAGGATGTTCTGGGGGAGGATTTGGATATTGTCATCGCCGATGCTCGTTATGGCTTTATTCGTCAGATCACGAATGTGGCGTTGGTGCGATCGCGCCAAGTTAGTACCAGTCTGACGCAACAGATTGATAACGTGGTGCTGAATCGCTGGTTGGGGATTCCCCTGTTTTTGGCGGTGATGTATCTGATGTTCCTGTTCGCTATTAATGTCGGCAGTGTCTTTATTGATTTCTTTGATCTGCTGACGGGGGCGATTTTTGTCGATGGCTTCGCTAATGTCTTGGCGGGGGTTGGTAGTCCGGATTGGTTGATTGCGTTGCTGGCGAATGGAGCGGGTGGCGGTATTCAAACGGTGTCTACGTTTATTCCGGTGATTGCCTGTACCTTCTTGTTTTTGGCGTTTCTGGAAGACTCGGGCTATATGGCCCGGGCGGCGTTTGTGATGGATCGTTTGATGCGTTTTATGGGGCTACCGGGGAAGTCGTTTGTGCCGATGTTGGTGGGGTTTGGCTGTAATGTGCCGGCAATTTTGGCCACCCGCAGTCTGGAGAGTCCCCGCGATCGCCTACTGACGATTCTCATGAATCCTTTTATGTCTTGTGGGGCGAGATTGCCGGTGTATGCCCTATTTGCGGCGGCGTTCTTCCCGGTGGGGGGTCAAAATGTGGTCTTTGGTCTCTATTTGACGGGGATTGCGGCGGCGGTGGTGACGGGATTGATTCTCAAGCAGACGCTACTGCAAGGGGAGGTGTCTCATTTCATTATGGAGTTGCCGCTCTATCATCTGCCAACCCTGCGCGGGGTGTTATGGCGGACGTGGGATCGCTTGCGGGAGTTTATTCTGCGGGCGGGACAGGTGATTATTATTATGGTGATGATTTTGGGCCTCCTCAATACAGTCCGCTGGGATGGTTCGTTTGGGGATTCACAAACTTCGGTGTTGACGGATGTTAGCCGTCGAATTACGCCGGTGTTTGCGCCGATGGGGATTCAGCAGGAAAATTATCCGGCGACGGTGGGGATTTTTACGGGAGTGTTTGCCAAGGAGGCGGTTGTGGGGTCCCTCGATGCCCTCTATGGACAGTTGGCCCGGGAAGCGGCGGCGGAGGCGGAGGAACCGTTTGAGTTCTGGCCGACGATTGAGGAAGCGTTTACCTCGGTTGGCGACAATTTCCGCGCTTTGGGGGGACAACTTCTCGATCCGTTGGGGTTGAATGTGGGGGATATTGATGATGTCGAAGGTGCGGCGGAGGAACAGGGGGTGGCGACGCATACGTTTGGCCAGATGGTGAGTCGGTTTGACGGCCAGGTGGGGGCGTTTGCGTATTTGTTGTTTGTGTTGTTGTATTTCCCCTGTTTGGCGGCCACGGCGGCGATTTATCGGGAGACGGGAACTCGCTGGACGGTGTTTGCGGGACTTTGGACGACGGGGTTAGCCTATTGGGTGGCGACGTTCTTTTACCAGTTTGCGACCTTTGACCGCCATCCGGGGTCTTCGGCGGCTTGGTTGGTGGGGTTACTGGTGTTTTTGACGCTGCTTCTGGCGGGGATGCGTCGTATTGGTCGATTGGTTTAGGAGGTTAGGATGATTTTACGAGAGTTACAGGGCTATTTGGCTGAGCATCGGTCGGTGTCGTTGGCGGATTTGGTGAATCATTTTCACTGCGATCGCGATCTGTTGCGGTTGATGCTGAAGAAGTTGATTCGTAAGGGACGGGTGCAACAGTTACCCTGTGGTCAACGCTGTGGGGATTGTCACCATTGCGATCCCGATCAGTTTGAGTGGTATCAGTTTATTCCTTAGGGGGTTTGGGGGGCGATCGCCGCGTTTGAATTGGGGTCGCTCCAACTAGGATGTGTTGACATTGCCCATACAAAGCCCGTAGATTGGGTTAGGAGTTTCCTACTGAGAAAGAGGTCAGCGCGATGCACAGCTCCGCTAGTGACGGTTCGGGTAGCCAGACCCGCGATGTTACAATCAATATCCGAGCTAAGCAAAGCCAACGAGATCTAATTGATCATGCGGCTGAAGTGCAGGGCAAGAGCCGCTCGGAGTTTATGCTTGAGTCATCGTATCAGAAGGCGCAAGATGTTCTTCTTGAACAGACGTTCTTCGGGTTAGATGAACTTAAATTTAAGCAGTTTGTGGCGTTGCTAGATGCGCCACCGACCCAGGATGAGAAGCTGCACACATTACTGACAACTAAGGCTCCGTGGGATTAGATCGAGATCAGCCTAAGCTTCGCCCACCTGAGAAACTCAATTCGTCCCACGATGTTCAAAGCTTTAACTCAGGGAATCGTCAGCTAGATGACTGGCTTAAGCGTCGTGCTCTGAAAAACGAGGTCGGAGGGGCTTCACGCACTTATGTTGTTAGCGATGGCGAAATCGTCATCGCCTATTACTGTCTCGCTAATGGAGCTGTGGCCCAGGCTTCTGCAACAGGTCGGGTGCGGCGTAATATGCCTGATCCGATTCCCGTTATGGTGATTGGACGATTAGCCGTTGATCGTCACTGGCAAGGCCAAGGGATTGGGCGTGCTCTACTGCGAGATGCCATTCTGCGTACTCTCCAAGCGGCTGAAATTGCAGGAATACGCGCAATTCTAGTCCATGCTATCTCGGATGATGCGAAGCGATTTTATGAGACCTGTGGTTTCACGGCTTCACCTGTTGATCCAATGACACTCATGGTCAAGGTTAGTGATGCCCATGCTTCACTGGGTTCGCAAGCCTGAACGTTCTTGAGTGTTTTTTAGGATTTGGGGTAGTGCTTAATCGGTGATGATCGAGAGGTAATATCTGGAACACGACCTATTCCTTAGGGGGTTTGGGGGGCGATCGCCGCGTTTGAATCAGTCGTTTGGCGATCCACCAGGCCCCCAACGAACAGATGATACTGCCGAATAATCCAATGAGAAAGGGATGGGGGAGGACAAAGGGGAGTTCGATTTTTTCTCCGTTGGGAAGGTGCCAAGGTTCGGTGGCTAAACCGGAGACGGAGGCGACAATAGCCCCCGCTGCAATCCCCACTCCCACGGCTTGGATTTGGTCTTGGAGTTCCTGGTTGGCTTGTTCTTGTCGTTCTTGTTCGGCTTTGGCGTTGGCTTCGGCTTTTTTCTGGAGGTCTTGTTGTCGTTTATCTCGCTTTCTCTCCCACCGTTGCCAGGTGCGATCGCACTGAGCTTGGTCAATTTCGACGATGGCGCGAATCGAGTCCACCGCTTGACGAATTAACCCAGTTCCCTGGTCAAAATAACTTAAGTTGGCTTCAATTTGTTCCCGGAAATACGGCGCGGTTGTCTCTCCGAAATATCGCCAAAATGATAGTTCTTCCTTATCGATTTCTAGTGTAGCACAAATCCGCTCAATTGTTTCATTATAATTGTTAAGATTGATGTTAATTGTGGTCAATAAATCTTTCATTTTCCGCAGCCGGCGATCGTAAATCAGAGAATCTGCGGAAAGTTGTTTTAACTGAGTTTTTAAGTTTTGTAGATAGGTGGTATCTTGGGGGTCAGGGTTAGCGGTATCAAGTTGGACTTGAATGTTATCTAAGATAGGGTCGAGGCTGCAATAATACTGTTTGAGTTGTTTATGAATGTCCCGGCTATCTTGAAAGGCTTTGCTGACTTTATGGCGATAGAAAAACAGGTCAAAGATGGAATAAAAGCATTTTTGCAGAGTTTGGTCAGCGAGTTCATCGCGGAATAGCCAGATGAGAACATGGGGGGATTTATCGGGTTCGCGGGGATTCCCATATTCAAAAATAGAACTTCCGAATAATTCCCCACTACGGGATAAGGGAGGGGAAGTTGTGGGAAATAAGGCTTGGTAGCATTGATTGGCGAGTTGAGTGAGATACTCAGATTTATGTTGTTGGGTTTTCCGGGTTAACCAGAGGGTGAGGATGAGGGTTTCTCCGAGGAAAGATGGGGTGAGGGGAAACTGGAGGTGATGGTCGGGATTAAACTCTTGTAAGATGGTAACTTCGACATCTTCGAGGTTTTCCTTTTCCTCGTCATAGCCGATGTTAAGAAATACCCCATAACTGTCTTTTTGAAGTTGAACCGGTTGGATGAACCCTTCCATATCTGGAAAGTCGGGAAGGGTGAAGGGAATTTCGGTTTGGTTTGGGGGGAGGAGGATGCGATTTTGGCTGAGGTGAAGCTGGGGGATGAGTCGAGTTTCGGTGAAGTGGGAGAGGAGGCGATCGCAATTTTCCCACAGGGGATGAGTCTCTCCCTGGGTGTCATCTTCCCGGAGATGATACGCGCATAAATAGAGATTGGGGGCGAAAATGCTCATTATAATTGGTTATAATCCATTGGGGTAGCTTGTCCAGCGGCGCGTTGTTGTTTGGCTTGATGTGCGGCGGTGACTAAGGCGGATTGAGTCCGATTAAACGCCGTCTCCCACTGTTGTTCATCTTGCAAAGCGGCGATATAGGGGTAGGGTGTGTTCCGGCTTCGTTCAAGTCTGGAATTTGGCTAACAAGATTAAGCCAGCCGGAACGCACCGTATTTGAGAAATCTCTCGTGCCACGTCTTAGAATTGTATCAGGGGTAGGGTGTGTTCCGGCTTCGTTGAAGTCTGGATTTTGGCTAACAAGATTAAGCCAGCCGGAACGCACCGTATTTGAGAAATAGCTCATAAAACAATCCCTTCTCTATGAACATTCAAAATAAATGGACTTTTTTCTTGATTAAAACGCTGTTCGGAGACGAAAGCACGAGAAACAACCGTCTCATATTCTAAGGATATTTTTTGAATAAACTCACTGGTCTTTTCGATTTCATCAGTATAATTAAACGCAGATTTCATCACAATCAACAAGTCAATATCTGAATCCGGGTTAGCTTCCCCCCTAGCTTGAGAACCATATAAAATAATTTGCACAACCTGGACAGAATAATGGGTGTTAAACCAATTTTTGATAAGTTCTATAATTTCAGGTAATTTCTGATGTTTCATTTGATTAAATTCTGTGCCGTAAACTGGGCTGCTCTCGTGCCACGGCTCTGCCGTGACACGCCATTTTGCGGCTCTGCCGCCTGTAAAAAGGTTTGCAGTTACAGTTGACAAACCCTCAAGAGTTACCCTCTTTTCTGCCCGTTATCGGAGCGCGGTTTCGCAAAATTTCCGTAATTTTCGGATAGAGATTTTCATAAGTCGTGTCGGTTGTGTTGGAAGAATCATTATCAGAACCTCTTAACTTGCGGGTACTGGCTGCATCCACTGCATCAGTTATCGCCTCATAATCTGACAACCAATCTTCCAAACAATCGGCTATTTCTTCATCAGATGCAGTTTCCAACTCAGCCAATTGCTTTTGCAAGTCTCCTAAACTGTCCGAGACTTCTGGATTGTTAAACAGTTCTGAGTTGTTTTCCCAAACCGATAGAAAAGCGCTGATAATGTCTTCTGGGTTCATAATTATCCTAATCTGGCTTAACGACTAAAATGAGGGCAGTCTGATGATTTTACGCTCCAATAGCGCAAAATGCTGCCCAGTAGTAAGGAGACTCAAACCGTTTAGCATCCAGTTTCTTTTTCCAATTGCCAAAAGCGAGTCCTCTTTTCATTTGCTTCCGCCGTTCCTCACTAATCACCGCACAGCCATCAACCCAGTCTAACAAATCCTGCACCGTCGCTGACCGCAACCAGGTCTGAGTCTGCCGCAACGCCAAAACCACCGACAGTTCCGGCTGTTGCTGGAGAGTTTGATAAAACTGAATCATAAAAATCGCCGTGGAGATATCCGCCACTGCCCAAAGGGTACTGACGACATTGGGAGAACCCGCCAAAATGAAGCCACTGGGTAAACCGATATATTCATCACTGGTGGAGGTGATGTCGGTGATGCCGGTTTCGCAGGCGGAGAGGGTGACGAGACGGCAATTGGTCAGGTCAAGGCGGAGGATATCCTCTAAGGTGAGACATTTTTCTAAATCCAGCAGTTTGTTGTCTTCTAGGGGGAGATAGCGGCTGGGGTCATCGGTGGGCGGCGGGGGTGTAAATTCGCTTTTCGCCAGGATGAGGGCGGATTTGAGGGCATCTTCAAAGTTGAAATAGCCATGACAGGAGAAGTGGGTACAGTGGGCGTTTTTCAGGGTTTCGGCATCAAGGGCGGCTTTTTCGGCTTGGTCATGTTTGAGGACTTGGTGGGGGTTAAATAGGGATTGGATAGCTTCGACTTCCATATCGGTAAACTTGATGCGGTCGTCTTGGGTGGGGTTTTGGATGGCGAAGAGGCGGTTAAAGTCTGGGCGTGAGCGGTTTTGGGCTTGTTGCAGGACTTGGCAGTTAGGGGCATAACCCACGCCTTTGGGGAAGAGGTCTTGTAGGAATTTGCCCTCACCGTTTTCTGTTGCAACGGGTAAGGCGTGGAGGGGGAACAGGTGCAGGAAGCGGTGAGGGATGAGGATGAGTTTTTGGCAGTTGGGGAAGTTTTGCCGTAGGTTCGCCAGGATTTCATCCAGGTGAAGGATTTGGGCGAGTTGTTCTAGGCGTTGGGGGAGGTTATTTTGCCATTGGGTTTTGTTGTCGATATAGTCGTCGATATAGGCAACTGTCCAGTCAATGAGGTTTTGTCGGTCTTCCTCGGAAGATGTCCACAGATTGAGGCTGTGCTTAGTCAGGGTGAAGGTGAGGAATTTGTCATCCAGGACATACCATTCTAGGATGACGGTTTCATCGTCAAGGAGAGATTGAATATCCGGGAATTTCAACGGTTTATAGGGATATTTGGCCTGGAATTCTTGCCGCAGTTGGCTGATGTGGGCGTAGTCCGGGTTGGGGTCTTGTTTAAGGCGGCGGTCTTCTTCAGAAATTGCTTGACGGAGTTGTTGCAAGCGTTGGCGGTCTTCATCGGCAATTTCTCCGCCTGGGTATGCGTCACGGGTGGCGATGAGTTCTGTCAGGTTGCGGGCTTTACTGCGATCTACATATTCAATCGCATCAGTGTATCTGCCTAACTCTAGGCACACTTCCACCATGCTGAAATAGAGTCCAGCCCATTCCTCATTGAGTTTACGTTTGGATTCATCACCGGAGGTGATTTCCCCTCGCAGATATTCGACGGTATCGAGGGCTTGGGCAAAGGTAGTGTATGCATTTTGGACGGCGGTTTGTTTTTTGGTAGGCTCGTTGTTGTAATAATGGGATTGCTCTTGGTAGGCGAGTCCTAATTTATTAAGGGTTTCGGTATGCTCTTGGGGAAAAGAAACACGGGTACGGACTCCGAGTGCTTCTTGATATAGGCTGATCGTCCTCTCCAAGTTTTCCGCTCGCTCTCCCTGGAGGCGGAAATAATAGGCAAGTCCCAAGTTATCTTGCGTCATTGCCCATTGTTCAGGATAGGCGCTACGGGTATAGACTTCTAACGTCGCTTCGTAGTAGCCTATCGCCTGCTCCTGGTTCTCCGCTCGCTCTCCTTTGATGCGGCTACGGTAGGCTCCTCCCAAGTTATTTTGCGTCATAGCCCAATCTTCAGGATAGGCACTGCGGGTTCTGACTTCTAAAGCCGCTTCATAGCAGGCGATCGCCTGCTCCTGGTTCTCCGCTCGCTCTCCTTTGATGCGGGAAGAGTAGGCTACTCCCAAGTTATTTTGCGACCTTGCCCATTGTTCGGGATAGGCGCTGAGGGTATAGATTTCTAATGCGGCTTCAGAGGCGGCAATCGCCCGCTCCAGGTTTTCCTCTCGCTCTCCCCGGATACGATTACGGTAAGCTTCTCCCAAATTATTTTGCGTCATCGCCCAATCTTCAGGATAGGCGCTACGGGTATAGACTTCTAAAGCCGCTTCGTAGTAGCCTATCGCCTGCTCCTGGTTCTCCGCTCGCTCTCCTTTGATGCGGGAAGAGTAGGCTACTCCCAAGTTATTGTTCGATCTTGCCCATTCTTTGGGATAAGCACTGCGGGTATAGATTTCTAATGCGGCTTCAGAGTAGCTAATTGCCCGCTCCAGGTTCTCGGCTCGCTCTCCTCGGATGCGGTTACTGTAGGCAAGTCCCAAGTTATTTTGCGTCTCTGCCCATTGTTCGGGATAGGCACTGCGGGTTCTGACTTCTAATGCCGCTTCATAGTAGCCAATCGCCCTCTCCAGGTTCTCAGAGCGCTCTCCCCGGATGCGGTTAAAGTAGACACCTGCCAAGTTATTTTGCGTCATCGCCCATTGTTCGGGATAGGCGCTGCGGGTATAGATTTCTAATGTGGCTTCAGAGGTGGCAATGGCAATTTCGAGGTTCTCGGCTCGCTCTCCTTTGATGCGGTTACCGTAGGCATTTGCCAAATTGTTTTGCGTCTCTGCCCATTGTTCGGGATAGGCACTGCGGGTTGTGACTTCTAATGCAGCTTTGCAGCAGGCGATCGCCTGCTCCAGATTCTCGGCTCGCTCTCCCCGGATGCGGTTAAAGTAGACACCTGCCAAGTTATTTTGCGTCATCGCCCATTGTTCGGGATAGGCGCTGCGGGTATAGACTTCTAAATTCCCTTTGTAGCAGGCGATCGCCCTCTCTAAGTTCTCAGATCGCTCTCCCCGGATGCGGTCGGAGTAGGCATTTGCCAAATTGTTTTGCGTCTCTGCCCATTGTTGGGGATAGGCACTGCGGGTTCTGACTTCTAATGCAGCTTTGTGGCAGGCGATCGCCCTCTCTAGATTCTCAGCTCGCTCTCCTTTGATACGGTTAGAGTAGGCATTTGCCAAATTATTTTGTATCATCGCCCATTTTTCAGGATAGGCACTGGGAGTATAGACTTCTAAAGCAGCTTTGAAGTTGGCAATGGCAATTTCAATGTTCTCAGCCCGCTCTCCCCGGATGCGGTCGGAGTAGGCAATTGCTAAGTTATTTTGCGTATCTGCCCATTGTTGGGGATAGGCACTGCGGATTGTGACTTCTAAAGCGGCTTCGGAGCAGGATATCGCCCTCTCTAGATTCTCAGATCGCTCTCCTTTGATGCGGTTAGAGTAGACACCTGCCAAATTATTTTGTATCATCGCCCATTGTTCGGGATAGGCGCTGCGGGTATAGACTTGTAAAGCGGCTTCGGAGCAGGCTATCGCCCTTTCTAGATTCTCAGATCGCTCTCCTTTGATGCGGTTAGAGTAGACACCTGCCAATTTATTTTTGGTATCTGCCCATTGTTCCGGATAGGCGTTGCGGGTATAAACGGATAAGGCGGCTTCGGAACAGGAGATCGCCCGCTCCAAGTTCTCGGCACGCTCTCCCCGGATGCGGGAATAGTAGCCAGAAGCTAAGTTATTTTGCGACCTAGCCCATTTTTCGGGATAGGTGCTGGGGGTATAGACTTCTAAAGGCGCTTTGGAGACGGCAATGGCAATTTCGAGGTTCTCGGCACGCTCTCCTTTGATGCGGTTACTGTAGGCAACTCCCAAGTTATTTTTCGTCTCGGCCCATTGTTCAGGATAGGTGCTGCGGTTATAAACTTCTAAAGCCGCTTCGGAGTAGCCAATCGTTTTTTCAATATTCTCGGCGCGATCTCCCCAGATGCGTTTCCAGTAGGTCAGTCCCAAGTTATGTTGCGTCATCGCCCATTGTTCGGGATAGTCGCTGCGGTTATAAACGGATAACGCCGCTTCGTAATAGGCGATCTCCCTCTCCAGGTTGTCGGCGCGTTCTCCCCGGATGCGGTTACTGTAGACAGAAGCCAGCTTATGTTGAAGAGTTGCCCATTGTTTGGGATAGGCACTGCGGGTTGTGACTTCTAGTGCCGCTTCATAGAGGGCGATCGCCCTTTCCAAATTCTCGGCACGCTCTCCTTTGATGCGGTTACTGTAGACAGAAGCCAGCTTATGTTGAAGAGTTGCCCATTGTTTGGGATAAGCACTGCGAGTATAGACTTCTAAAGCGGCTTCGTAGCAGGCGATCTCCCTCTCCAGGTTTTCCACTCGCTCTCCCCGAATGCGGTTACGATAGATTTCTCCTAAGTTATTTTGCGTACCTGCCCATTGTTCGGGATAAGCGCTGCGGGTATAGACTTCTAAAGCGGCTTCGTAGTAGCCAATTGCCTGCTCCAAGTTCTCGGCTCGCTCTCCCCAGATACGGTTACTGTAAGCAATTGCCAAATTATTTTGGGTCATCGCCCATTGTTTCGGATAAGTGCTACGGGTATAGACTTCTAAAACCGCTTGGTAGTAGCCAATTGCCTTCTCGAAGTTATCGGCACGTTCGCCCTGGATCTGGTATAAGTAGACACTCCCCAGATTATTTTGGGTATCTGCCCATGCTTGGGGGTTTACTTGACGAGTTTGGACTTCTAAAGAGGAGTTTAAGCAGGCGATCGCCATTTCCAGATTTTCTGCCCGATCCCCCCGGATGCGCTCACCATAAGCAGCCCCAAGATGCCCATTGACTGTCGCCCATTCTTGGGGATAAGCAGCACGAGTAAAAACTTCTAATGCCGCCTGACAAGCCGCTATTTCTCGTTCCAGATTTTCTGCCCGATCCCCCTGAATCCGCTCACCATAAGCAGCCCCAAGATCGTTTTGCGTCCTTGCCCATTGTTGTGGGTATGCTTCACGAGTACATATTGTCAGGGCAATCTCATATCCGGCAATAGCAATTTCCACATTACTCCACCGATTGCCTAATGGAAACTGACAAATTAAATCACCAAAATTAACGAGTCCTTTGGCAATACTTTCTAACTGTATTGCATTTAAATTGCAAAAACTCTGACTTGCCCAGCACCGTAAAACCTCAACAAATCTGGGAGTTAGCTTGTCTTGATTATCTCGCAGGATAGAATAAATAACTGAAGGATTAACATAATTTCTTGAAGTAGTTTGCAACACTTCCATCATAAAACTGAAAGTCCTTTTATTCTCGACTTCGTTTAAAAATTTATTTATCCTTTCCCATTGTTGGGGAAAATCTTCCTGGGTATAGAAACCTAAAGCTTCTTTATAATAAGAAATGGCATCATCCAAATTTTTCCCGTTTTCCCCTCGAATACGGTTATTATAAGCATTTCCCAGGTTGACTTGAGTTTCGGCCCATTTTTCGGGATAGGTTTCACGAGTATAAACTTCTAAAGCTGCTTTATAAGCAGCAATGGCTTGTTCCAGATTATCCGCTTGCTCTCCCTGAATCCGTTTAATGTAAACACTCCCCAAATTTGCTTGATTGATAGCCCAAATCTTGGCATTATTCTCTTGAGTAAAAACCGTGGCAATGATTTCATAGCCCGCAATTGTTATTTCGATATTATTTGACCGATTACCCAGATTAAATTCTCGAATTAAATTCGCGAATTGACCAATATCTGTAGCCACTCTAAAGGCTTGATTTTTATCTGATTGGCTGAAAAATTGAGTTGCCCAAACTCGCAATATTTGGGCTAAATTCACATCTAATTTATCTAAATTCTGTTGCAGAATAGGATAAACTACCTGGGGATTACCGCGACTTTTTGAAGTGGCTTGCAACACCTGCATTAAAAACCGATGATAGTCTTCCCCGGTAGCCTTGGGTTGACTGGCATTGGGGGGTATTTTGGGGGACTGACTCTTGACATATTCCCCTAATTGTTGCGCCAAATCCCGCAGAAACTGTGCTTGCTTCGCCTCCCCTCTCGCTTGCAACTGTTCCGCTACCACTCTACACTGCTGCAAGAACCCCACATTAATCTGTTCCCGTTCACGCTTGAGAATTGGGTTGACTTCCCCACGGGGACATTCCAGGAGTTCTTGAATCAGGGAGCGATAAGCCTGTACTCTTTGTTCATCCATAGTGGCGCACTGGGTAGGGGATAGACCCCGATTTTACCTAATCCTCCCGACCGGTAAAGCCGGATTTCTTTCTCAAACTTTGGTGTATAAATAGAGACAATAAATTTCAGTTTTAAGTCAAGTGGACAAGTTTTCTTAATCAACAACTACTAATTTTACAAACCTGTCCACTCGATCGCGTCTTTTTACGACTCAGAACGTCCAGCAAGGAGAGAGAGGGTTCGTAACCCCATTCCCCCTAACGTTGGCAGAACTCCCCAATAGAAAAGTTCCGGTGTAGGGAAAATAAACCCAAGCAAGACAATCCAAATAATCGCCGCCCCCAAATTACAAACAAATCCATTCAGAAAGCCCAGGATGGCTAAAATGGGATTCCACAATCCAAATAGCCACTGGAGGAACATAAACCATAATTCCCCTAGCTTGGTCATCATAATAACTCCACTGATGACTGCTGTTACGGTTTGCTCTCCGAACCATTCTCCAGCTAGTTCAGCATCTCCTGATGTCACCAGTCCTACATTAACAAGTCCCAGAAAGATGACTCCAACTAAGGCTAACCAGCGATGCAGGAATAACGGGTTACTTTCAGCGACAGGAGGTGCAATGGATGTGTCGGCACATCCAGTTAGAGTAAGAGATAAGCTCAGGGCAAATAAAGCGACAAACCCGAGGCTGTTGCTTCTAAAAAAACTGACCACAGGACTGACTTGAGCGCCCGTCTTAAACTTAAACGCCATGGTTTTGAAGATTGAGTTGGTTGCTGATGGGGGAGTCCTACAAACTCCCTGAGAAACCTCTATTTTGCTCTGGGAAGAGGCTCTAACAGTCTGGCTCGTCTGGGTCGCTTTTATGCCTACCTGTACTTTAAACCATATTTAAATACTTGACAAGTCCTAGCGTGGTTTAGTACGTCGAAAGCTTGTATCTATCATCACCTGCTGGTTTCAGTCTCGCACACCTGCACAAACCCCTCATCCACTAACTCCAGATGACCGTTTAGGATTTGCGGTTCCTCCCCACCCGGACAGTCGAGGAGTTCTTGAATCAGGGAGAGATAGGCGGCGATGCGTTGTTCGTTCATGGCTAGGGATAGAGTAGGGGGATAGTGGGTATTGTAACTGATGCCTGGAAGCGGAACACAAAAGACACTGAGGAGTTTTGTGTTCACGTCTAGTCCCAAATCCTCTGGATTGGATAAGCATTGAACGCCATATCTTTGCTTAAAATCGGGATGTTTTCTTGCATGGCTTGGGCGATTAAAAGTCTGTCAAATGGGTCTTTATGGTAAAATGGAAGTGATGACAATATCCTTAAATGGTTGAGTTGAATTGGCAACAATTCAAAATCATCTAATCTGATTTTCTCCTCTATGTAATCTGACGCAGTTTTTTCCAGGGTTAACTTATTCTGACTCTGTTTGATGGACATCTCCCAAACCGTAGCAACACTAATCAGCTTATGATTATGACCGTCTTCGACCAAATCACGCACCTTGTCGCTCAACCGAGAATTTCCCATAAAAAACCACAGGACCGTATGAGTATCAAGGAGTAACCGCATTAAATATAGTCCTGAAAATCATCCAATGGTTCATCAAAATCATCCCTGAGAGCAATCCGGTCTTTATCGCACCCAAATAAAGGGGGGCGCGGCTGAGGCGATAAAACTGGAGTGATTTTAATGGTTTGCTGATTATTTTTACTAATGATAATTTCTTCTCCGGCAAAAGCCATTTCTATCAGTTCCATAATTTGCGGTAAGGCTTGGTTAATATCAATAATTTTCATCGCTTATCCTTCCTCGTTTATCTATAACCTAGCACCCGGTAGGGGATAGCATTCCAATTTTACCACATTCCAGAGACTCAGAAACCCGGTTTCTTTGTTAAATTTTTGTCAAGCAACAGCAGATGCTGCCAGAAACCCGGTTTCTTTGACCCCCGGTTGCTTCCCCCTGACTAACTCACCCCCAAACCTGTATATTTTCGCAACTCAGGCGGCTGTAGCCCCAAAATAATATCTTCCCTCTCGACACCCTGACTTAACAACTCATCGGTCAAGGAACAGTCGGTTTGATTGCGCTGAATCCAGATTTTTCCGGAACGAATTTCCAGATGAATCAAGCCATTATAAATCCTTCGGGTTCCATTCCATCCTAAATCAACCACCAAATACCGATCCGCTTTGACATCAAAAACCGTTTCTGATTCAATCTCTCCCCCCAACAGAGAACCCGTCGAATATTCCGTCAAGAGTTGCAAATAGTTGTTTGAGTTCCTCTTCCATTTCAGCTAAATCAAACAGAGTAGGATGCGCTTCAGGATGAAATTGTACCATCACATCAACATCACTATTGCCATTAAAATCCTCCCGCAGAATTGAGCCAAATAAGGCAAACTCTGTGACATTCCACTTTTGGCAAAATTCAGCAATGTTATCCATCGATGTTATCCATCGGCAGTGCGATCGCAGTCTGGATCATGTTAACCTTCACCTCCAATTCGCCTAAGTCTGTCCTCTGTCATCATCTATTGTCCCCCATTGCCAAGCCTCATAACCCCGGTTTTTGGGTTGAATCTTGGTAACGGAATCGCGATGCAGCTAGAAACCCCGGTTTTTTATAACTCCACCCAAAGCTTTCATCTCGCGAAACTTAAGGACTGATGTAGAAATCTGGTCAAGGCGATCGCCTCACACAACACATCCAGAATCACATTGCTATCCACGAGAACATCCGTCATTCCTCACCCCGCATTAAGTTGAACATCTCATCAGTGGTCATCTCCCCGGTGGCTTTTCCCCACAGACTGGCGATGAAATCAGCTCCTTAAGGCGAGGGTTTTGATACCGCCGAAGCCCCTCACGCCAACCATTAGCCACAGAGTCGCCACGCAAAAACCATTCCCCTCGTTCCCATCACAGTGTAGGATCACAAAACAAGCACTATAGGCCTCGACCCCCCTAAACCGCTCCTATGTCAGCGCCAGCCCTTACCACTGCCACTCGAACCACCTTTCCCCTGAGTGCCGTCATTGGCCAAGAGGCCATCAAAATCGCCCTCCTGTTATCCGCCGTAGACCCCGGCGTCGGTGGAGTGGCGATCGCCGGCCGACGAGGAACCGCCAAATCCGTCATGGCTCGGGCCTTACACGCCCTGCTTCCCCCCATCGAAGTCCTGAGCGAATCGATCAGTAACTGCGACCCCACCCGCCCCGACGAATGGGACGACATCGCCCTAGAGCATTACGCCAACCGCAGCCACGATAACCCCGACGACATCAGCGACCTCAACACCCAAGTCATCGCCGCCCCCTTCGTGCAGATTCCCCTCAACGTCACCGAAGACCGGCTCCTGGGGTCTGTTGATGTCGAACAATCCGTGCAAAAAGGCGAACCCGTCTTCCAACCCGGACTCCTGGCCAAAGCCCATCGCGGCGTCCTCTACGTCGATGAAATCAACCTCCTCGACAGTGAAATCGCCAACCTGCTCCTCAGCGTCCTCACCGAAGGCCGCAACATCATCGAACGGGAAGGAATCAGCATTCAACATCCCTGCAAACCTCTCCTCATCGCCACCTACAACCCCCAAGAAGGCCCCCTCCGGGAACACCTGCTCGATCGCATCGCCATGACCCTCTCAGCCGATCGCGTCCTCGGACTCGATATGCGCGTCGAAGCGGTCCAACAAGTCTTAAACTACGCCAAATCCCCCGACGAGTTCCTCAAACAATTCGACGACGACATCGACGGACTGAAAACCCAAATCCTCCTAGCCCGAGAATGGCTCCCAGACGTTCAAGTTAAAGCCGAACAAGTCCAATATCTCGTCAACGAAGCCATCCGGGGAGTCGTCCAGGGTCATCGGGCCGAACTCTTCGCCCTGCGTGTGGCCCAAGCCGCCGCCGCCCTGGAAGGCCGCACCGATGTCAACGCCGATGACCTGCGGCGAGCTGTGGAACTGGTGATTGTGCCGCGCTCTACGGTGGTCCAGACCCCTCCCGAAGAAGAAGAACAACCCCCCCCGCCTCCGCCCCCAGAATCGCCCCAGGATGAGGACGACAACGACCCCCAAGACAACGATGAGAACGAGGAGGACAACAACGAAGACGACCAAGAGGACGAGGAGTTAGAACAACCCGAAGACCAAACTCCCGATGTCCCCGAGGAGTTTATCTTCGACCCAGAAGGGGTAATTTTGGACCCCGAAGTGATGAACTTCGCCCAAACCATGCAACGGGCCGGCAACTCCGGCAGCCGCAGTCTGATTATCTCCGACGATCGCGGCCGCTATATCAAACCCATTCTGCCCCAGGGCAAAGTCCGGCGCGTGGCCGTGGATGCCACCCTCCGGGCTGCGGCCCCCTATCAGAAAGCCCGCCGCCTCCGGAACCCCGATCGCACCGTCATTGTCGAGCAAAGCGACCTACGGGCCAAACGCCTGGCTCGTAAAGCCGGGGCCTTAGTGGTGTTCCTCGTCGATGCGTCGGGTTCGATGGCCTTAAACCGGATGCAGTCGGCCAAAGGGGCGGTGATTCAACTGTTAACGGAAGCCTATCAAAGCCGCGATCAGGTCTCCCTGATTCCCTTCCGGGGCGAACAAGCCGAAGTCCTGCTTCCCCCCACCCGTTCCATCACCCAGGCCCGTCGCCGTCTCGAACGGATGCCCTGTGGAGGCGGTTCGCCCCTGGCCCACGGCTTAACTCAAGCGGTGCGCGTCTGTCTCAACGCCCAACAGTCGGGGGATGTGGGACAAACGGCGATTGTGGCGATTACCGATGGCCGGGGGAACATTCCTCTGGCGCGATCGCTCGGGGAAGAGATTGATCCCAACGACAAACCCGACATCAAAGCCGAATTACTGGATATCGCCGGACGGATTCGCGCCCTGGGGATTCAGTTATTGGTGGTGAACACCGAAAGCCGTTTTGTCTCGACGGGATTCGCCAAGGAACTGGCCCAAACCGCTGGCGGAACCTACTATCATCTGCCTAAAGCCAGTGATCAGGCGATCGCCTCGATGACCCAAAATGCCCTCAAAGACGCAATGGGGTAAGGTCATGGTTCAGGGACAACGAATCGCCAGACTGGGGGGGATTCTCCTAACTTGGGGGCTACTGGCCACCCCAGTTCAAAGCTGTCCCACCGCCCTCGAACCCGTAATTGAGGAGATGTTGCCCGAGTTACCCGGTTATGTGAATCGGGTGTTGCGGCGATCGCAGGATGTCCAAGGTCCCCCCAGCCACCGAACCACCGTGTTAGTGGCCGGGAACCCAGACTTTGAGCCACTTCCCTTGGACGAGCCAATCCCCGAAGACGTTGAACAGGTTTTTATCACTACCTTAGAACGCACTCATAGCGGTGGTGAAACTGGAGAAATCCAACAGTTTCATTGGCTTTTTCTCACTCAAAATGAAGAGGGTTGGTGGTTAGTTTCTATGTTTTCTAGTCTTGGCGACTATCCCGAACCAGGGATTGTTAGCCCTCCCCGAGAGAGTAGTCAAGGGGCTGTCGGCCAAGCAGTTCAAACCTGGTTAAGAGACTGTCGATTTCGCCGTTAGGGAATAGCAATAAACAGGGGGTCTTCAGGATATCTGGTGTGATTTCTTGCAAATAAATTGATGAATTAACTGTTTATCATGTTTAGATTTAAAGCTAGGATCGCCTGTCCTTCGCTCGAAAAAATTGTCAAAGGCTACACCTAGGTTAAAACAGATATGCTGCAACCATTGAAAATAAGTCACTCCTAGCCATTCATCGTTTTTATTGAGTGCAGGTATTTGTTTTTTGATATCATATTTTTTTGATATCATATCCTGACGAGCCTTTGCCTGTGTCTTTAAATGGTATTATTTTGACGGACTTCAGCATTAGAGGGAATAAGAATCGCTACAAATAATCCTAGGACATGATTCGGGGGGTTCCCCGTTCCCCGCTCCCCGTTCCCCGTTCCTTGTTCCCTATTTTCCCCAACATTCCCAAAAACTTGCGTTAGAATGACGACTGTTGTTCAATAAGATATCAATAAGATATATGAATTCTCAACGCCGATTCCAATGGCTTACGGGTGCAATGGTGCTATTGAGTGCGACAACGCTGGCTGTGACCCCAAGTCGTGCTGACGTGACCGCCCCCTCCCCTGAGTTAGAGACGGACGTGGCTCAGATGGGTATGGGAAGTTTGGTGGATGCTCTCGCGGCGGCCGGCGATATGAACACGCTGCTACAACTGGCGGATTTAGCCGGAATGGCGGACACCTTAGCCAATGACGGACCGTTCACGTTGTTTGCTCCCACGGACCAAGCGTTTCAAGATTTGCCTCAGTCTGTGGTGAATGCCTTAACTGACCCGGCGAATCGGGATTTGTTGCAGGATGTTTTAGGAATGCACGTTGTGCCAGAAGTCCTCGAAGCCAATGATATTGGTAACGAAGTGTTGGACACGCTGAATGGCCCAGTTAATGCTCGGGTTCAGGGAAATCGGGTTAATGTTGGCCCCGCTCGTGTCATTGACACGGATATTCCGGCCAATAATGGGGTGATTCACAAGATTGATACGGTGATTGTTCCCGGTGATTTGCAATCTCGGTTAGACGAACGCTCCACGACCACCACTACGGAAACCGAAAGGACTAGGACGGAGACGACCGAGACGAGGACTACGACTCCTCGCTCTACTCCCAGGTCTCAACCGGCACCTCGGACTTTCCCGGTTACTTGGTAGGTTGGTCGGGTAATGGATAATTGATAATGGACAATTAATAATGATTTAGCCCATTTCTAGAAATGGGCTTTTTTTGTGTTTTTGCTATTGCTTGACATGACTCAATGGGTCATTTTGGAGGGGTTATTGTTTGACTTGAAGTTGTCTGAGGCGGTTTAAGGCGGCGGCCAGTTCAAAACGACGGAATTGGGCTAGATTGCCCACGGGAAAGGGGGAGAGGATATCTAAGCCTTGGCAGGCGATCGCCGCCTCAATGTCGTCTAACACCTGTCTGAGAGTCTTATCCGTTCGGGAGTATTCCTGTTTGAGATAGACCATGGCTTCGGCAATGGCCCGCAACTGACCGGCATCGACGAGTTGTTCGACGGCGGAGAGGTCAATTTCATCGTTGCCAAAGATGATTTCATCTTCGTCTCGTACTTGCCATTTCACGGCCCGTTTGCCGCGACTGGGGTCGAGATGTTCGGGGAGAAGATAGCGAGGGGTGAGGGGTCCGAGTCCTCCACGGGCCTCGGTTTGGCGGCCAGTGTCATACTTGGCGGCGATGTCTTTCACCTGCTCGGTGACGTTTTGGGGACGATAATGGGTCATGGCGATCGCCGTATCGGCGGCCTCGAAATAGTCGCCACTTCCACCCATGACGAGAATGGTGGAAATCCCTTGTTCCTCAAACAGGGGCCGCACGCGATCGACAAAGGGGGTGATGGGTTCATGTTCTTTGGCGATCAATTCTTGCATCCGGCGATCGCGGATGGTGAAGTTGGTCGCTGAGGTATCTTCGTCAATGAGTAACGCCGTGGCCCCGGCTTCGATGGCTTCGATGATATTGGCGGCTTGGGAGGTACTGCCACTGGCGTTTTCGGTGGAGAAGGCCGTGGTACTTTGTCCTTGGGGCAAATTGTTGATGAAAGGTGAAATATCGACGCCACGCACGGAACGACCATCTTCGGCGCGAATTTTCACGGCGGCGCGATCGGTGACGACAAATTCTCGACCATCGCCGGGAATGCGATTATAGACTCCTAGTTCAATGGCCCGTAACAGGGTGGATTTGCCGTGATAGCCGCCGCCTACAATCAGGGTAATTCCCCGAGGAATCCCCATGCCACTGATGGATCCGCCGTTGGGCCGGTTAAAGGTGACTCGTAGGGAGTCGGGAGACTCAAAGGGAACGGCGTTTTTCTCAAGGGGACGGGCATCGACGCCACTGCGGCGGGGTAAAATTGAGCCGTCGGCGACGAAGGCGATGAGGTTGTGTTGGGGGAGTTGCGATCGCAGCCAGTCGGCATCTTCGACGGTTTCCACGTGCTGCTGAATCGCCCCTGCATCCAGGTTTTCGTAGATGAGGGCGCGATCGACCAGTTCCGGGATATCATCACAAAGCATTTCGGCGGCCTGTCGCCCCAAAATGCGCCGTCCTTGGGCGGGAAGTCCTACGGTGAAGCGGACTTCGACTCCACTGCTATTGACAAATGCTGAGGTTCGTGCTAGGACTTCTTGGCCAAGACGACAGACGGCGATCGCGCCACTTTTGCCAGTTCCCCGTTTCTGACTCATTTGGCGACAGGCCCGAGAAAAGGCCCGGGTTAGATAATCCCGCAGGGCCACTTCCCGCGAGAGACTGGCGTAGAGGGTCTCAGGAAACCCCGCGACACTCATGGGAACCCAGACGCTCAACTGACTCGGTGCGGCGAAGGGATCTCCTTGAACATAGTCGATGGTGAGTTTGAAGTCTGGGAACTGGTATTGTCCCCGCAAGTCTTTGTAGGCTTTATAGCCTCGTCCATCGAGGTTAAGGAGGGTATCTTCGAGATGTTGAGCGTCGGTCATGGGTCTAACGGAGGGTCTCTAGGGATTTTCTCATGCTCAGGGTCGTCCGGTCGAGATGTTAGAGGGTATCTTTCTGTTTCAGTCGCCAGAGGGCGATCGCCAAATAGACACAAGCATGAACCCCTAGGATGGCCCAGTTTAAGCCCAGGTTCGACCAATCAGCGTCATAGACTGGGGTCACTTCAAAGGCTTGGGGAATCTCCGTTCCATCGGGATAGGTTTGGGGTTCGGGAACCATCTCATTCACGTTCACTAAGGCCCCATAGGCTCCCACAGACCAACGACTCAGCATCACCCAGGAGATAAATTTGGCCACGCCATCCATGGTGAATAAGACCCCCGAAAAGATGATTTGAGGTAGCAGAAGTAAGGGGAGGGCGGTGTTGGCTTGGGTTTCGTTGCTGACAAAGCAGGAGACGGCTAAGCCGAGACAACCACTGGTGAGGAGGGTTAAGAAGGCGGTGACGCTCGCTCCCATAGTCCAGGAAATGAGCTGAGGTTCGGGAGACTCGAAGCCGAGGAGAATGACAGCCGTCATCAGTATCGTTTGGATGAGAGCTAGTCCGGCTAAGACGAGAACTTTGGAGCCTAGATAGGGAATTAATCCTAGGTTGACTAACCGTTCTCGCAGATAAATGGCCGCTTCTCGGACGATGGTTTGTAGGGAGCCGGATAAGCCGACCCAAATGGCGGCACAGGTGAAGACAAATAAGACTCGTAGGGCTAATGGGGCCAGGGTGGGATCGGGGTCCGTTGGCAGAATGAAGGGTTCGCGATCGCGAATGGCAAAGGTAATTAAACCAATGCCAATGGGAGCGGTTAAAAGGGCTAAGGCTAGGTTAAATTTATCGGCTAAAACTAATTGGATATCCCGTTGTAATAAGACTGAGAGTTGTCGCCAGGGAGAGGGCGTGGCTTGTTGAGGACTCTGGTTTGGGGAGGTTGAGCGTTGTACGCCAACGGTTGGGGGCGATTGGGAGCTGACCCCGGATGAGGAGGTGCTGATGGGGACTAATTGACGTTCGACGTAGGTTTCGTAGCTGGGATGGTTGCGGAAAAATTCGGCGCAGCGTTGACAGTATTCTTCGGGTTTAATGCCTTGGTTCTCCTCAGGAGGCTTGTCGAGTTCGATGTAAATTTCCGCAAAGCCGTCGAGTTCATGATGATGACCTTGAGACTTGACAAAATCATTAAAAAATGGTATGGCTTGGCTGGGGTCGCCGAAGTAACAGAGATTTCCCCCTCGGCCCATGAAGGCCACGCGATCGCAGAGGGTGATATTGGCGGTGGCGTGGGTGACGAGGGCCACGGTGCGATTTTCCTCTTTGGCTAAATCTCGCAACAGTTCCATCACTTTTTTGTCTAAGCCGGGATCGAGGCCCGAGGTGGGTTCATCGAGGAAAAAGAGTTTGGGATTGGCGAGGAGTTCCACGGCGATGCTGACACGCTTGAGTTGTCCGCCACTGAGTTGGCTGACGAGACTGTTGGGGCGATCGCTCAAGGCGACGATACTGAGAGTTTTCTGGACAATTTGGGCGATCGCCGCTTCATCGGTATCAGGAGGAAGCCGCAACTGGGCCGCAAAGGTCAAAACTTGGGTCACCGTCAGATTACGATGGACAATATCCTGTTGAGGAACATAGCCAATTTGAGTCCGATAGATATTAAAATTCCGCCGTAAATCATCACTATTGAGATAAATATTGCCCTCATCAACGGGACGAATGCCTAAAAGAGTTTCCAATAAGGTTGATTTTCCCGCCCCACTTCCTCCCACCAACGCCACAAGTTGACCGGGTTCGAGGGGGACGGAAACGTTATTTAGGAGGGAGATTTTTTCGGGTATTTTTTGTCCCAGGAACCATTGCACTTGTTCCCAGAAATCTTCGGGGTGTCGATTCACTTTGCGGAACAGTTGAAGAGCATCAATCCGCAAGCCATCGCCACGACCTTCTAATAGTAGCTCATCGCCTTTAAGAATGAGGGCATAGGGACCAATGCGAATTAAGTCTCCATCCACTAATTTTTCTTGATTTTTAGCCTTGAAAACCTTGCCGGAGCGAGTAATAAAAATACCATTTGTACTTTTGTCGTAGAGAACATAGCCCTGTCCCGGATTATCGATAATGGCATGACGGCGGGAGATTACCGGGGCATCGAGATATAAATTAGACCCTTGTAAAGCGGGATTACGACCAATTTCTAAAGAGCGATTTTTCAAGGAAATTGACTTAGAAATCGTCGAACTATCCTGACGACGCGGGGCATTGGGATTAATATATTTCAAACGGACTAAATTACGGGGATCTTGACCAATCTGTAACTCATCGCCATCTTGGAGGAGATGGGGTTGATAAGTTCCCACCCGTCGCTGACCGCAGAGGAGTCCATTACGACTAAACTTGTGGTCTTGTCCCTGGAGAACCCCATCATAAATGCTGTAGCTGTCTCCTTCACGGGTTAGGGTCCCGTGGTAACGGGAAATGGCGGCCCACTCATCTCCTTCTAAGGTTAAATCGACATCTGGGGCACGTCCAAAGGTGATGCGATCGCCCATGAGGGAAAACTTCTTTATCTTTCCCTGAAAGTTAAACTCTAAATAGGCGGGAGATTGATTGACCAGAGTTGTTTGACTAGAATTCATGGGGCTAAATCGGTTTCCGCAACGGGTTCAGGACGTTTCAATGATTCTAGGATAGTTCTCGAAAAACTCAAACATCCAGTCAAGTCAGGTCAAACATTCGTTACCTAAGATACAAAACCCCCTCCCCTTCCCAGAAAAATTCAGGTTAAACTAGACCCAGCTTCCGTTCCTGACCAAGATTGTTTCAACCTTGTGGAGTCAAGACCATGGATACATTGCCTCTAATTAAAGACCGCTACCAGGTCATTCGTCATTTGGGGTCAGGGGGGTTTGGGGAGACGTTTCTGG
>LJZT01000182.1 GCA_001314905.1 Phormidium sp. OSCR | reverse complement strand
ATAGTGAATAGTGAATAGTGAATAGTGAATAGTGAATAGTGAATAGTGAATAGTGAATAGTGAATAGTGAATAGTGAATAGTGAATAGTGAATAGTGAAGAGGGAACACTTCGACAGGCTCAGTGCGGTGCAGGGAGGGGAAGAAGGCAAAAGCTCATGTGGCAAGAGGCAAGAGGCAAGAGGCAATCTCTGATTGCGATAGACTGGATGTCTGAACAGTTATTCATAGGTTTGCCATGAGTACATCGTCTGGTTGTGGCTGTCACGAGACGGTCTCCCCGTCTCAGGAGCAGGTCGATCGCTTCCCCTGGAGAGAGTTTGGACTCTTGGGAGTTGCGATCGCCTGGTTTGGGGTGGGCCTGGTTCTCTCGGTTCGGGAGCTATTGCCTCTGTGGGGGGAATGGTTGTGGTTTATTCCTGCCTATCTTTGGGTGGGTTGGGGCGTACTGACGACGGCGGGCCAACGAGTCTTGAAGGGTAAGGCTCTGGATGAGAATTTCTTGATGGCTATTGCTACCATCGGGGCGATCGCCATTGGAGAATTGCCCGAAGCCTTAGCGGTGATGCTGTTTTACCGCCTGGGGGAAGCCATCCAGGATCTGGCGGTCGATCGCTCCCGTGATTCAATTCGCGCCCTGTTGGCGATTCGCCCGGATCTCGCCAACCTGAAAACGGCGGCTGGTTTCGAACCAGTCCCCCCAGAGTCAGTGGCGGTGGGGGCAGAGATTCTCGTTAAACCCGGTGAGCGGGTTCCCCTTGATGGGAAAGTCCTCTCAGGAGAGAGTTATCTCGATACCTCGGCCTTAACGGGGGAATCCGTCCCCCGGTCGGTACAACCCGGTGAGGAGGTGCTGGCGGGGTCGATTAACCAAACTGGGGCGTTGACGGTGCGGATAACTCGTCCCTTTGGGGAATCGTCCCTGGTGCGGATTCTGGAGTTAGTTGAACAGGCCCGCCAGCAGAAAGCCCCGACGGAGAAGTTTATTAGTCGGTTTGCGCGTCGTTATACGCCAATTGTGGTGGCTTTAGCGGTGGCGATCGCCTTGATTCCACCCCTATTTGGTGGCAGTTTGACGCAATGGGGCTATCGGGCGTTGGTCTTGTTGGTCATCTCCTGTCCCTGTAGCTTAGTGGTGAGTATTCCGTTGGGCTATTTTGGAGGCATTGGCGGGGCGGCTAAACAAGGAATTTTACTGAAAGGATCGGTGTTTCTCGATCGCCTCACGGACGTTTCGACGGTGGTCTTTGATAAAACCGGAACTCTCACTGAAGGTAGTTTTGAGGTGACTCAGGTTCAAGCCAACCCGCCCTGGGATGAAGATACGCTCCTCCATTACAGTGCGATCGCCGAGTCCCAATCCACTCACCCCATCGCTCAATCGATTGGCCGGGCTTGGACTGGCCCCCTCGACTCCCATCGGTTGCAAACGGTTCAGGAATATCCCGGTCGGGGTGTACGGGCAACCTTGACAAATTCTAAAGTCTGTGATATATACATCGGCAATGAACGGCTGTTCCAAGAGTTGGGCCTGGCCCCCTTGCCGAAGTCCCCAAACCCAGGAACGCGGGTGCGGGTGGCGTTTGATGGCCAAGATGCGGGAACCCTTGAGGTGAGCGATCGCCTGCGAGATGACGCTCCCCAAGCGATTCAGGCGTTACGCGATCGCGGCATCCAACGGATTGTCATGTTGACCGGAGATAGCCAACAGGTGGGACAAGCAGTGGGCGATCGCCTCGGCCTCGATGAGGTCTATAGCGAACTGCTCCCGGAGGACAAAGCGACGCTCCTAGAGAAGTGGCTACGTGAGCCGAGAAGACCCGGAGCCGTGATTTTTGTAGGAGATGGCATTAACGACGCGCCAGCCCTCGCCCTGGCGGACGTAGGGGTGGCTATGGGGGGTTTAGGCTCCGATGCCGCCATTGAAACAGCAGATGTGGTGTTAATGGAGGATTCCCCGGCCAAACTGGTGCAGGCGATCGCCATCTCCCATCGCACTCGCGCCATTGTCTGGCAAAATATCATTCTGTCTCTTGCGGTCAAACTCCTAGTGATTATCCTGGGAACCCTCGGTTTAGCGGGACTCTGGGAAGCCATCATCGCCGATGTGGGTGTGGCCCTGGTTGCGGTGGCCAATGCAACCCGAGCGGCGAAGGGATGAGAAGGCAAGAGGCAAAAGGGGGGAGAAGGGAGAAGGGAGAAGGGAACAGGGAGGGGTAGTACTAAAGAGGTAATGATGCGTTGTAGTGGTGAATAAAGTTCCACAGGAGGCCAATGTGATTGCGGAGACTCTTGGAGAAGGCTAAGCTGCGTCGGACAAAGCGTGAAACCCTTTGCCTGAGGGTATTGTTGAACCGCTCAATGTAACTGGTTTTGCCACTCGACTTACTAACGACCCGGTGTCGTTTGCTCGGCAACACCTGCCGGTAAGCCTCCCAGGCATCAGTGTAGAGCACAGCACATTGCCGATAGACGTTGGGTAAGGAATCCCAGAGTTTTTGCGCACTCTCGGCAGAGCGAGGACCGACATAAGCACCGATCATCTCGCGGGTCTCAGCATCGAGGGCTAACCAAACCCATTGCTTGTTGCCCTTGTGGTCGACAAACGACCAAAGTTCGTCACATTGCACCGTCAACTGCCCTTTTTTTTGGGACTGACAGCGACTTGCCTCTGTGTCTGGGCGGCTTTACAGTTGACATAGTCTTGCAGCCATTACTCAGACACCTGAACCGCCCGAGCAATTCCAGCCATCGGGATGCGTTCTAGCAAGAGTCGGTCAATTAGTTCGCGAGTCGGGGTGTCGATGACCTTCTTGGTTGGGTTTTTAACAAACTGACGACCACAGTTGCGGCACAGATACCGTTGCTTGCCAGTGTGGATGTGGCCATTTTTGACGGTTCGCGCTTGATTCGCAATCAGGGCAATGAGGCATGGGGGGGGTCCGTCGCTTCATGAACATCTTAACAAATCCATCATTACCTCAATGTTGCAAGAAGGCTCCCGCCATAATCTTTGATTTGGCGGTGAGATGAATGGCAACCCACAAAAAAGAATACAGGATTTGTGCTTATCT
>LJZT01000014.1 GCA_001314905.1 Phormidium sp. OSCR | reverse complement strand
TCCCCATTCCCCATTCCCCATTCCCCATTCCCTGTTCCCTGTTCCCTGTTCCCTGTTCCCTGTTCCGGTGTTCCCTATTCCCCATTCCCCATTCCCCATTCCCTGTTCCCTGTTCCCTGTTCCCTGTTCCCTGTTCCGGTGTTCCCTATTCCCCATTCCCTATTCCCTGTTCCGGTGTTCCCTATCTCCCCCAAAGTTGTGAGGACTTGACAAAACATTTCGCAACGAGCAGCTTTTGCGTTATTACAGAGAGATTGCAAATCAGCGGCAAAACACAATCATGGTAGAGTTGACCCCCAATCCCAGTTACAGTCTTACCCTGCGCTTCCGACTGCCCAATCGCGCCGGAATGTTAGCGGGTGTGGTGGGTTCCATCGCCTCAGTGGGTGGGAATCTAGGACAAATTGATTTAGTTGAACAGAGTCGTTACACCTCCATTCGCGATGTGACGGTGGATGCGTCGAGTACGGAACACGCCGAACGCATTGTGCAATCAGTGAAGGCCTTAGCGGAGATTGAGTTACTGGAGGTGTACGATCGCACCTTCAACTTACATCGCGGCGGCAAAATCCGTATCGAAAGCCGTCTCCCCCTCAAACACCAGTCGGATTTGGCCATGGCCTACACCCCTGGCGTGGGACGAATTTGTAATGCCATTGCCGAAGACCCCACTCAGGTCTATAACTTGACGGTGAAGGGCAATATGGTGGCCATTGTCACTGACGGCAGTGCGGTGTTAGGGCTGGGCAATCTCGGGCCAGAAGCCGCCTTACCGGTAATGGAAGGCAAGGCCATGTTATTTAAGGAGTTCGCCGGCATTGATGCCTTCCCCATCTGCCTCAACACCCAGGATGTCGATGAGATTGTCGATACAGTCAAACGAATTGCGCCAGTCTTTGGGGGGGTAAACTTAGAAGATATTGCTGCACCGCGCTGTTTTGAGATTGAACGACGGTTGCGGGCCGAAACGGATATTCCCATTTTCCATGATGATCAACATGGAACGGCCATTGTCACCCTAGCTGCCCTCATCAACGCCCTACGCTTGGTGAATAAGTCCCTAGAGGAGATTCGTATTGTCATGAATGGGGCAGGGGCTGCGGGTTTGGCCATTGCCCGTTTGTTACAAAAGTCGGGGGCGCGAGAGATTATTATCTGTGATTCTAAGGGTATTATTTCCCGCGATCGCGACCTACAAGCGGATAAACAAGCCTTTGCTGTTGAGCAAGGTGGAACCCTCGCCGATGCCATGAAAGGGGCCGACGTCTTTGTTGGGGTGAGTGTGCCAGGGGTCTTGACGGTGGAAATGGTGGATACGATGGCCAAGGATGCCATTGTCATGGCCATGGCTAACCCGATCCCAGAAATTCAACCGGAGTTGATTGAATCGAAGGTGGCGGTGATTGCTACGGGCCGCAGTGACTATGCCAATCAGATTAATAATGTCTTGGCGTTTCCCGGCATTTTCCGAGGCGCTCTCGATTGTCGGGCCTCGGATTTAACGGTCAATATGTACATTGAGGCTGCTAGTGCGATCGCCTCGCTGGTCTCTCCAACTCAGTTAAATCGGGAGTATATTGTACCCTCGGTGTTTGATGAACGGGTAGCCATAGCGGTCTCAGCGGCGGTACAGCGGGCCGCACGGGAAGAAGGAGTGGCGCGCAATTAATGAATAGATGACAAACAAAGCCCCGCATCAGCATCTCGAATGCGGGGTTACTGTTGATGTCAGAATGTCAGATCATTGGGGGAGTTAGCGGATGTATTCTTTGAGAATACTGTTGCGATTCGGATGACGCAATTTCCGCAGGGCCTTGGCTTCAATCTGGCGAATGCGCTCACGGGTGACGTTGAAGATTTGCCCAATTTCTTCAAGGGTCTTCATGCGTCCGTCATCTAAGCCATAGCGTAGGCGCAACACATCCCGTTCGCGGGGGCTGAGGGTATCGAGGACACTTTCGAGATCTTCGCGCAGCAGGCTTTTGGAGACCTGATCCTCGGGAGTTTCGCCATCGGACTCGATGAAGTCTCCCAGGCGAGAATCTTCTTCTTTGCCGATGGGAGTTTCGAGGGAAATCGGCAGTTGGGCCGATTTGGCGATGAACCGCAGTTTCTCGATGGTCATTTCCATGCGAGTGGCGATTTCTTCCTCTGTGGGTTTGCGGCCCATTTCTTGGGAGAGGAGTTTGGTGGTTTTCTTGATGCGAGAGATGGTTTCGTAGAGGTGAACCGGAAGCCGAATCGTCCGGGATTGGTCAGCAATGGCCCGGGTGATGGCCTGACGAATCCACCAGGTGGCGTAGGTTGAGAACTTGTAGCCTTTCTCGTGATCAAACTTCTCAGCAGCGCGAATCAGACCCAAACTACCCTCTTGAATCAAATCTTGGAACGAGAGTCCCCGATTCATGTATTTTTTGGCGATGGACACCACCAGACGCAGGTTGGACTGCACCATTTTGTCTTTAGCGCGGCGATCGCGGTAAAGGCGACTCCGGAAGCTGTTGCTAAATTTACGACTCTGTTTGGACCAAGATTTACTGGTTTCAGGATCGTTCAAGGCCTCTTGGACGAGGGGCCAAACCTCTTCGATGGTGTCGGGTTTTTCGCCCTTGTCTTTCGTTAGACGTTCCCGAATGGGGTCAGCAATCCAGACCAGTTTTGCCCATTCTTCTGCGTTGGGGAGGCGATCGAACTCTTCTTCGAACTCTTCTTGCAGAGACTCGATATAGAGTAAATCCTCAATCAAACGAGCGAGTTCAATCTCTTCGTCGGCACGCAACAGGCGGATACGTCCGATTTCTTGCAGGTACAAGCGAATCGAGTCTTCGGTATAATGTTTTTTCTTGGGGGCAGCTTTGCGTTTTGAACGAGATTTTCCGGGTTTGGCGGCCGCTTCACCGGAACTGGGGATATAGTTGCCTTCAGACTCATTCTCGACGACAGCTTCGTCGGGTCGAGCGTCATCTTGCATGAGTAGATCGATTTCATTGCCAGATCGACCGACCCCCGGTAGGGTGCTGGATTGAATGGTAAGTACGTTATTCGCCTGGGTCATGTCGCGTTCCTCTTGACTCGGTGTGATTCGATTGATGATGATGTGGAATTTCCTGCGTAATCTTAAACGATCTAACGCAGTTTCGGCTAGACAGTTCGCAGTTAGATCTTCGATAGGTTGTGAAAAGCTTTCTTAGCTTAACTCAAATTCTCTGAGATCGTGTAGGGGCAGGATTTGTCGGAAAAATCCTTGGGATGGTTGAGCTTGCTGATAAGCTAGACCCCATTTCATTGATGTCTGAGGCACGCCCCACCGTCGCCTCATCGTCGCCGCAGCTCCCATGAGACAAAGATTAGGAAATACCTCCCTGATTTTAGCTGTTTTTCTTCAAAATGCCCTCTGTGGGGTCATGGTCGCCTCGCTGATGATCGCCGTCAGATTCCTTAAAACTTGGTCAAGGTTGGCCGGTTGTTTTAAGGGTATTTCTGTTTGAAAAGTGTACGGCGTCATACTATCGAGTGTGCTGATCCCGCATCACAGTTGCTGGCAACGGTGTTCAGTTTAAAGGTGTTCAGGTGTAATTTAACGCAACTCTTTGCATCTAGCCACTCTGAACTCCTGACTTAAGATGCCATAATTGTTGAATGTTAACAAATTGATACTTTTTTGACTGTAGCTGCTCAACAATCGTTAAGGTTATTTGCGCCACCTCCTGGCCGCCATAGCAGCCATCGTGAAGGACAATCAGCGAACCGGGTTCGACTTGATGGGCGATGCGATCGCAAACCCGTTGCACTCCCGGACGCCGCCAATCTTCGGCGACAACACTCCACATCACTGGACGATAGTGCCAAGATTGCAGTAAATGCAGGGTTTTGGGGGTAAATAGGCCATTGGGAGGTCGTACATCTCGCACGTGGGTTTGTACCCAGTCTAAGGGGCGATCGCAGGCGGTGGCGATCGCCTCCTGAGTCGCCTCTAAACTCCGCTGCAACTCCTGAGAACTCAGGCGAGGAAAGGCCCGGTGCGTGTCCCCATGTAATCCCAACCAATGACCCCGTTCAAACACCGCTCGCGCGATCTCTCCATAGCGACGCACGGAAGCCCCCAGCCAGAAGAAACTGGCTGTGACCCCCAACTCCTCTAAAACATCTAGTAAGGGCGGGGTGTACTGGGGATGAGGACCGTCATCGAAGGTCAGGGCGATCTGAGGCTGTTTGGGTTGGGCGGACCAAAGACAATCGGGAAAGATGGGGGCTAAGACTCGGTAAAGATAAGGGTAGATCGGCGCAAACATCAGCAATGATTTTTAATGATTTGTTGCAAAATGGTTAAGGGAATGATCCCAGACAACGCGATCGCCTTTCCCATCAGATCGATTCTGGGGGGGCTATGGCCGAAATCTCCCCTAAATTTCCTTGGCTGTGAGCTTTGAAGGTATATTCAGCTAATTTTAGCCGAGCCGTCTGATAGGCGGGGGTTCCTTTGGGGATGTCCTGTAAATAGGCGATCGCTTCAGGAAATTGGCCCGCCGCTGCTTGATTATAGGCTTGTTGCAACAGCCAGGTGGCGCGGATGATTTGCTGGTCTTGATATTGGGCCAGTTTTTCCTGAGCGCGATCGCCGGCCTCGGTTGCGGGAGGTATCATGCGTAAATACCCCACAGCCTGAGTAAAGTCCCCCTGGGCGGCGGCGTCGTAGGCCTGTTGCAACAGCCAGTTAGCGCGAATCTCCCGTTTTTGCTGATACTCCTGTAACTTCGGTTGTAGCCATTGATCATGGCGGCTACCCGGCGGAATCTGCTCAAGAGCGATGATCGCCCCCTGAAAGTCCTGGTGTTGGGCGCGACGTTGGGCCAACTCTAGCCAAGAGCGGGCCTGACGATCGAGTTGTTGCTGTTCGGGGGTCGAAGCGGCCTCTTGAGCCGGTTGAGTGGAGTCCCATTGGGCGATCGCAGACGGGGAAACCGCTGCGTGCCATAAATAAGCGCCCCCGACTAAGGCCAGAAGATTAACCCCCAAGCCAACGGCTAAGCCGAGAGAGAGCGAGGGGGCCTCGCCGCCTTCCCTCTCGTGATTCCGACGGGTTGGGGGACTGCAAGGCGATACGCAAGCCTCGATGATCGACTCATCGCCGGCTGGGGGGGGACTGGGGGGGTCTGAGACGGGAGGACGAGCGGCTGAGGTGGGGGGAAGTCGGAACAAGACCGACTCATGGCGACGAGGTGTGGTCTGAGCGTCAGTCTGCTCATACACCCAATCGAGTAAGACTAAGGTCCCCTCCTCATCTTCTGTGATCAGCCCTTGTAGGGAGGGGGCGATCGCCTTTGAGTCCGCTTCAGGGGGTCGGTTGTGTTGGAAATAGAGCATGGGGGTCGTCGAGATCAGAGGTTACGGAAGCTACATGAAGCTACATGGCTTTTACAGCAAAGGTGTGCCGGTTTCCGGTTAATGGGAGTTTAACCAGGAGCTTAACCGAGAGTTGACCGCGCAGACAAACCCTTGGCCTTGACGGCCGCAGCGATGAGAGTTTGAGATTTGGGGAGCTTGTGTGTATGATGTACTAAACAAATACTGCTCAATCAACTCAGCAATGGTTGACTGGGACTGGGTTAAGACCGGTTTAACGGTGCTCAATAATCCGTTAAAAGTCCGTTAAAAGTCCGTTAAATAAATATCTGATAGGACATCTGATAGGACATCTGATAGGACAGGATACCCCCCTCGAATGAACCCTAGGCTGAGAATAGCTCGGAGTCAGTTCGGGAGTGGTTCGCTTCTGCTAGATGGCGTTTGATAGAGGATAATCTGCAATGGATGTTGATGAGCCGTTAGTGCTAGCGAGCGATCTCGATGGAACATTTTTAGGAGGCACAAACGAGCAGCGATCGCAGTTCTACGCCTACCTACAGCAACATCGCCAACGTTTGGTTCTGATGTTTGTCACCGGGCGTAATCTGGATTTGGTGCGCCAACTCTACCGTGAGCCGGACTTTCCTCAAGCCGACTATATCATCGGCGATGTGGGTACAACCGTTACCCATGGCCAGACATTCAAGCCCCTAGAGTCGGTTCAGACTTGGATTGCTCAGACTTGGAATGATAGCGCCGAGAGGGTGCGATCGCTCCTAAACAACGAACCGGGTCTGGAGTTACAACCCATCACCCCGCAATATCGCGTATCCTACTACTACAACCCTGACGAACTTCAGTCACAAACCCTGACTCGAATTACCCAGGCTGGGTTTGACTATATCCTCTCCGCCGATCGCTTCTTAGATGTAATGCCCAAAGGAATCGCCAAGGGAGCCACTCTGCTAAAAACCCTAGAGAGCCTTCACCTAGCGCCTGAGCAAACCGTGGTCGCCGGAGATACCCTCAACGATCGCTCCTTGCTCGAAACCGGGCTAAACGGGATTGTTGTGGGCAATGCTGAACCCAAACTCAAAGAGATTGCGCGATCGCTTCCCAATGCCTACATTAGCCCCGAACCCGGAGCCTGGGGGATTTGGGACGGATTGAAGCATCATGGCAGAGCCTTCTAAGCCGCCTTCTAAGCCGCCTTCTAAGCCGCCTTCTAAGCCAAGGTCTCTGTCGAGCGCTAACTAGACAACAACCATGAGTAACAGTCAAGACATTATGAAATCTTCCTTAGTCATTCTCTACCACCGCGAACCCTACGATGAGGTGGTTGATGAAAACGGCGTAACCCATTATCTCGACAAAAAAAGTCCCAATGGGATTGTGCCAACCCTCAAAGGCTTCTTCGATAACGTCGAGAAAGGAACCTGGATTGCCTGGAAGCAAGTTACCGCCAAACAACGCAACAAATTCCAGGAACGGGTGGAAATCGAGGGCAGCAACTACGATGTGGCCCGGATTCCCCTGTCAGCTGATGAAGTCAAGCACTTCTATCACATCACCAGTAAAGAGGCCTTCTGGCCCATCTTGCACTCGTTCCCCTATCACTTCACCTACGAGTCCTCAGATTGGGAAAACTTCAAGGCCATCAACAAGAAATTCGCCGAAGCCGCCTGTGCTGAAGCCGCCGAAGATGCACTGATTTGGGTGCATGACTATAACCTCTGGTTAGCCCCCAAATACATTCGGGAACTCAAACCCGATGCCCGTATCGCCTTCTTCCACCATACCCCCTTCCCCTCGGTGGATATCTTCAATATTCTGCCCTGGCGTGAGGCGATTATCGAAAGTCTCCTCTGTTGCGATGTGGTGGGCTTCCATATCCCTCGCTACTCGGAGAACTTTGTCAATGTGGCTCGTAGCCTCTTTGAGGTGGATGTCGTCAAGACAGAAGCGATCCCCGAGCATATTACTCCCTGCGGTACAGCCCTGGCGGAACCGGAAATGGTGACTCAGTTGAACTATAAAGGGCAACTGGTGAACGTCGATGCCTTCCCCGTGGGAACTAACCCTGAACATATCCTCAATACCCTCGGCAAACCCGAAACTCAACAGCGGATTGCCGATATCAAGGAGGAATTGCAGGGCCGCACTCTCGCTATTGCTGCCGGACGGGTGGACTATGTGAAAGGGAACCGGGAATTGCTCGAATGCTATGGCCGCCTACTCGAACGCCGGCCCGATTTGCACGGAAAAATCAATTTGGTCATGACCTGTGTGCAAGCGGCTGCCGGGATGCGCGTCTATCGCACGGCACAGCAGCAGATTGAGCAACTGGCAGGGAAAATCAATGGACGTTATGCTCGATTAGGGTGGACGCCGATTCTGCTGTTCACTCAGCCGATTCCCTTTACGGATCTGATTGCCTACTACAAGGCGGCTGATATTTGTTGGACTACTCCTCTACGGGATGGGTTGAACTTGGTCGCTAAGGAGTATGTTGTTGCTCATGAGGGCAAGGACGGGGCGTTGATCCTGTCTGAGTTTGTCGGGGCGGCGGTGGAAATGCCTGAAGCGATTCAGACGAACCCCTACTCGATAGACCGGATGGATGAGGCGATTGACCGGGCTTTAAGCCTATCAGATGAGGACAAAGCTCAGCGCATGGCGAAGATGTATGACACGGTCACTCAGTATGATGTGAAATATTGGGCGGATCGTTTGTTTGATATCTTCGAGAAGATTGAACCTCAGTCTATGGGTGATAAGAAACCGGTCACGGCATAGGAAGGAGTGAAGTGTTGATCGTGGACTGTTAAGAGATTAGGCGGGCTCGGCCCGCCTACCGATTATTAAGGGTTCACGATTGACGCTCAACGGTCAACTGTCAACTGTTAAGGATTATGCGAAATCTGGATCACGTCGAGTCTCAAAGCTACGACCTTATTATTATTGGCGGTGGGGTCAATGGCGCTGCGGTTGCGCGAGATGCGGCGTTACGAGGATTGAAACCGATTCTTCTGGAGAAAAGTGATTTTGCCAGTGGAACATCGAGCTGGTCAACGCGCTTGGTTCATGGCGGCTTACGCTATTTAGAGTATTTTGAGTTTCCTCTGGTGCGGGAGTCGCTCCACGAACGAGAGTTATTGCTGAGAAATGCTCCCCATTTAGTGAATCCATTGATGTTAACGGTTCCGGTCTATGGGAAGCGATCGCGCCCCTATTGGAAAATCTGGGCCGGGATGATTCTCTATGATATTTTTAGTTTTGATAAGACGCTGTTGCCCCATCGGATGCTACCGAAGCGGAAGTTTATGCAGCATTTTCGGGGCTTAGATCCTGAGAATTTGAATGGCGGAGCGCAGTATTATGATGCTCAGGCTTCTCGCGCCGAACGGATGTGTTTGGAGACGATTCTCGATGCGGAAGCGGCGGGAGCGACGAATTTGAACTATGTGGAGGTGACGGGGTTACACCGTCAGGGCGATCGCATCACTCATTTGACCTGTCGGGATCAGTTGACGGGGAAAACCCTAGAGGTCAAGGGTAGCGCCAAGGCGATGGTGATTAACACCTCCGGTCCCTGGGTCGATCGCGTGTTGAAGGATGGCGCCCCAGAGCCGATTGGCAAAACCCGTAAAATTGGCGGAACCAAGGGGTCTCATATTATTGTTGATCGCTTCCCTGGTGCGCCGGACAGTGCGCTCTATGTGGAAGCGAAAACCGATGGCCGGCCCTTCTTTATTGTGCCTTGGTTGGGGATGGTGTTGATTGGGACGACGGATTTGCCTTATGAGGGCAGTTTGGATCGCGTCAAGGCCGATGATGAGGAGATTGATTATCTGCTGACGGAAACGAATAATATCATCCCCAGTGGCCAGTTAACCCGCGAGAGTATTAAGTTCACCTATTCTGGGGTGCGGCCACTTCCCTATGTGGATAAGAAGTCTGCCGGGAGTATTACTCGTAAGCATATTCTCTTTGATCATCGCTCGGACGGGGTGAGTAATCTGATTTCGTTAATTGGCGGGAAGTTGACCACGTTCCGCCATGTGGGCCAGGAAATTGTGGATTTGGTCTATAAGAAGTGGAAGACACCGGCGCCGGCTTGTCCGACGATTCATCGTCCGTTTCCTGGGGCGATTTTGCCCAATGACCCCTTGGTGGGAGAGTTGGTAGACCGTTATCGCGATCGCCTCTCGGTGGAGACGCTCTATCATCTGCTCGACAGCTATGGCCGTCTAGCGGCGGGAGTGTTGGCCCTGATTGATGAGCATCCGGAACTGGCCGCTTCCATTACACCGGAGTTGCCGGATATTCGCGCTCAGATTGTCTATGGGGTGCGATCGGAATATGCCTATCACATGGCCGATATTCTACGGCGACGCACTACCATCGCCATGCAGAGTTGTTATGGCTTGCAGACCTTGGCGGTGCTGTCGGAGGTGTTGCAGCGCTATTGTGGCTGGTCTGCTGAGGACTGCGATCGCCAGGCTGGGGAATATCGCCAGTATATGGAGGAGAATTGTATCCCCGATTATGCCATTCCTCAGAGTCGCCGCTCTCAAGCTGAGGCCGTGTCCGCTTAAGTTAGGCTGCTTCAGTCAGTCCGATCAAGTTAGCTGAAGTTGAGGCAAAAAAACCTTGTCGCTAGTCCCAGATATGTTAGGATAAGCAATTAATGCAGTCCTTTGCAGTCTTGGACTAGCTAACGCGGGCGTAATTCAGTGGTAGAATGTCAGCTTCCCAAGCTGAACGTCGCCGGTTCGAGTCCGGTCGCCCGCTTTCCTGAGTTTTTCACAAACTATCCATCATCTCACTGGGGCTTAATCCTCGCAGCGATCGCCGCGAATGGACCCGAGAATAGTGGCGATAATCACGCAACGTCGGTTCGGGTTATTGCCCCCCTCAACGTCAGTAAAGGCAATACGGCCAATCATCCCCGAATCATCATCCTCAAAGTCGGCATGCTCGTAAGAATCATCCGAGACAATGCCTCGGTCTTCAAAGCGAATGCAGTACTCTCCATGATCGCAATCTTGAGGCAGAGTGGTTCTCCCCTCATCTAAGGTTACGAGGTTGCCTGCTTCTGGGGAAAGGGTCGTCCAGGAAGGATTACCACGATAGGGATGAGCTGACCCTTGAACCCCTTGGTCTTCATCGATACGAAAACTGGCTTCCCAGGCGCGGTTCTCAGTACTGGCGCGAGACTGGGCGCGGCGCATGGTTTGCAGGGCGGCGTCGGCGGTGTTTTTGACTCGCTGGCCGTTGACGAACGAGAGCCAACTGGGGGCGGCGATCGCCCCTAAAATGCCAATCATCACAATCACCACTAACACCTCAATGGTGGTGAAACCGGAATTAAAAGGGCGATCAGTCGGAGAACGCTCCCGTAGATGGTGTGGTTTAAGCCGTAACGTCGTCATAAACTTTAGAGTCTCCTAGAATCATCACAATTGAACAGAACTCCGGGAACCAGACCATCCATTTGAGAGTGATATCATGGTTCCTTCCTGACCCGTGCTTAAAAGTTTCGTGGCGTTTTCTCGCGCACACTGCGGTTAAGAACCTGGGTTTGAATCGCTGGCATAAAGCCGATGTTAGCATCACGAATCCCCGGTTTACCGGCAGCATTGCCCCGCAGAAACAAAATCACCTTCTGGTTAAAAGTTTGTGACGTTGCATTTTCATCATCATCATCATCGGCAGGAATACTATCATCGCGAATGCAAGCATAAAAATTGCGCACTTCACCAAAACCATTGGCATTTAAGGTGTCATCACTGGGGGTAATGATATGGCCATCCGGACATCCAACACTGGGTTCATCTGTACCCTGACTCCGACCAATTTCATCCAAGGGACGACTATCTACAAAATCCACTAATGTCGTCACTTGAAAGGCACTCATATTATCAGGCTGCCACTTTTGGAACGTCGAGGGTTTGTCTCCTGAGCCTTCTTCAACAGGAGCATACGGAGGTGTAAAGTTTGGTCCACCTTGACTGGTAAAGGTTGCCAGTCTTGCGCGTTGCAAACGTCCTAACCCTGACCAAGTAGCATCATTTTCCTCATTTCGAGTCAAGTAGTACACGATTAAACTGTAACTGCGTCCCGACAAACAGGGGACATCCAATGGTGCTTGTCCACCACCACTACAGTGGTTGTCTACAACCGCTTTCGGTAGATCTTCCAACTTCCAAAATGCCAATACGGGAACACTATTGTCACGGCTAATTGCATTAACAAAGCCATCACAGGAGTCCGTCTCGCCATCCATACAATCACCATCATAAACATAAACCGACTCGCGGATATCTGAACTAATATAATCTAGGGCCATTTGCATCTCACGCTGAGTTTCCGTGCGTGCTGTTTCCCGAGCATCCGAGGTCAAGAGTTCCACCATCAGCCCTAATAACCCTGACATCACCAGTCCGGCAATAATCATGGACACGAGAATTTCCGTGAGCGTAAATCCCGAGTTGTTGGCAGGATTTAGCCTCGGCGTTCCCCCAGAGGGCCGATGGCGGCTAACACGGCGACTAACATATCTATAAATTCCTTGACTGATACCCATTGTTTTGTCTCTCCAGCTAAATTGACGACTCTCTAAGCTCTTGTAACACCGGGTTCATAGACCCTTTAATTCTTTTTGAAGCTCCCCTTGAAGCTCCCCTTTAACCCCACTAATTACAACCCTCCTGACTTGGGTCGACGAAACATTGATAGCTCTGCAGAGAGATGCCTGTATCTCCCTGGCTCATGACCGTATAGAGGGTTGCCAGAGGACGTGTTGTTTGCTGTCCTTCGCCACTGGTCATCACCAATGATGCCTCTTCCGTTTCTAATCTGTCGAACTCAGCATTGCGATAGTACACTCGCACACCCATTTGAAAGACAATTGGCACATCAACACCACTGCGGTTAGCGGTGATTTCTCGGGTGCGAAAGGTTTGTACAAAAAAGTCCGTCTCACAATCACCATTAACATCGACCCGGAACGCTTGGTCTTCCGATACACTGCCCAGCTCAAAAGGCTGAGAACAGTCAAAGTTTGTTGATAGCAGTCGGTTAAACTCACTGTCCGGTGGCCCCACCTCGCGAGCGGTAATATCTCCTTCCACTAACCGGGGAAGTTGAGCAATCTCCTCCTCATCCCCGACGCCTCTCTCAAGTAAGACCCGAACCTCATCAATCTGTCCGTGGGCCAGTTGAATCGCCTGTTCGGCCCGCCGATTTTGAATCCGAGTTGCCACGGACAAGAAAATCATGGGGGTAATGGCCGTCGTCACCGCTGAGACAACGAGGATTGCCACTAACCCTTCAATTAGGGTCAGTCCTCGGTCTGAGTGACGACCTGGGTGGGTTGGGTCTTTAGAGGCGGTGAGAAAACGCCGGAGTGGAAACAGATTGGGCTTATACATGGTGGTATGGGCTGGAGGGGGAGGGTCAACTCCCCCGGTTGCTGGCGTCAACAGAGTGGGTAGAGGTGTAATGTGAGTGGGTTACAGGCTAGTCGCAGTCGGTGGCACGGGGGTCAACTTGCTCCCCATCGGGGGTCGTGGCACAACGCAGGTTTTTGATATAGGGGTCATTGGCAGAGGGTTCACGGTAGAACTCACTCCGAGCGCGGTTGACGGTAATCAAACGGGAGGACACGGGACCAACGCGGGCCAACTGCAAGGCGACGTCATACCCCCAAAGCCGTTCCGGTGCGAAGTAGTAGTCAATGACTTCATCAGTTCCTGCTGGGTCATCGCCGGGTTCCCAAGCGCTTTGGTCATAGGGACCCGTTGCATAGTTACTAAAGCTCAGTTGCAAGAAGGAACCGGACATGACCAGATCTCGGGGGTCACGGAAGTTACGGGTGGGGTTCCAATCTTCGTTGAGCCGTGGGTAGTTATGCAGTCCACCATAGGATTGGCCATTACGGGATGGGGTAATGCCACTGACGATGACCGAGTTCACCCGCTGGGGTTCACGAGCGTTGATGAGTGGACGATTGGAATCGGAATCGAGATCGAAGTAGCTGCCGTCATAGGCTCCCTCTGGGGTAGGAGTCCGGAAGAGCATCGGGTCACCATTGGCCGAGATGCGAATGGGGGAGGCTGGGTCGGCCGGATTTTCTCGTAACCAGAGGCTATTGTCACTTAAGTTGGCGTTTTCATCGGGTCGTGGCAAGCCCAGATAAGAGGTCATCTGTTGGTTTTCAGCTTGATCGCATCCATAGACATCCGAAACGTCGCCGTCGCCTCCACGCTCTAAGGCTTGTAGGTTACTGCTAAGGTCCGGGTCACCTTCGTTGCCGCCGGAATCGTGGACGACAATGAAAGGATCTTCGAGACTGCCATCGCAGAAGTTATCGGAGAGGATACCGATCGCATCGACGAGAAATTCACTGTAACGCCAATTGTCACTCTCGGGGTCCGCAAAGTTGTCATTACGTCCTCGACGTCCATAGAACTGGTTGGGTCCCCAATCGGTGCCGAGAAGCGTGTTGAATTCCTCGATGGGGTTGTCACAGTCACCATTCTGAGTATGGCAGTTGAAGTTCCCTTGAATGAAGGTCGGGTTATCGGAGACAAAGCTTAAGCCAAAGGGGAGGGTTCCGTCGGTGGGACGTTCCACGGTTTGACCATTGATGACCCGGAAGCCGTGAATGCGGCGATCTGGATCGGGAACAAAGTTAACCGCTTTGGGGCTAATCCCATTTTCCGGGTTCACCGGGGGATCAGTGCCATCGAGGACGTTGCTGTTGCAACCATTGCCGATGTCACTGGCATCATCACAACTGCCCCCGCCTGAGGCTCGTTCGATGCCGTCTTCGCGCATGGCATCATCGCGGAAGGCATAGACAATGCCGCCATCTTTTTGCACGTCGTCACTATCGTCACCGCCAGGGAGCCAGGTATCGCTGTTGATGCTGGTATTTTGCGCCCCATCCACGTTGTCTGACAAAAGTGCCATATCCATGTTGAGGGTGCGGGCATTCATCATATCCCGACCAACAAAGAAGGCGGTATCCTTGAAGGCGACGCGATAATAGGCATCTTCAACGCCGTTATAGACGAGGTTATTGCGCTGACAATTGGGGTTGGGGTCATCTGCACTGGCGTCGTTGTCACAAGCTCCTGTGGGCAATCCAGTTAACTCTAGGTAGGGGAGGGTGAAGTTAGTGGCTTCGCCAATGGGTCGAATGGCCAAATTCGCTAATGCGGCATCATCGATGGCATTGTAGGTAATGCCGCTGTTGATGGTTTGGACATCGGGGTCACTGATGTACCAAATCTCGTCATTCGTGGTATCACCGTCATTGTTGAGGTCGGCCCCTCGATCCATAATTCCTCGGACCTCGGCCTCGGCTAAGGTGTCTTCGTCGATGTCCGCTTCGGACTCGGGTTGTTCCCGTCCATCGGCATCGCTTCCGGGATAGCCATGGTCGGTCAAGGGAAATAGGTAGTACAGGGAGGGGAACTTGGAGGTTGCACCACAGAGGGTGTTGGCCAAGGTGATCCCTTCCGGGGTGTTCCCTAAGCCGAAAAAGTTATTGGCGTCAACATCACAACCAAAGCTAAGGGGAATGGTGAGGGTTCCGGTGGAGTCAATTTCATATTCCTCGCCTTGTCCAATCGCCAGTCCCGGCAGGAAACTCACCGTTACTGTTTCTTGGTCTTCAGTGCTGTCATCAATATCAATCACTTCTAGACAGTCATCGAGAGGGGCATCTTCTCCACAGATGTCAGCAGTCAGCGCCAAAATGTCATCCTCAATGTCAGCGTCGGTAAAGTCAAGGTCACCAAACCCAGCCACGTTAAAGGATATATCGGACTGGTAGGCATCTTTACCAGTGGGCGAGGGAAGGAAACCAAACTCGCGATCGCGCTTGACTTGTTCTTTGAGATAGACTAAGCGAGCCAACTCTTGTAACTCTTCAGTGTCATAGGAATCAACACTGGTATCAGTGTATTTCAAGGCTTCGATATAGGCCTCAGGACTCGGGGTCATTCGCACCACCGCATCGCCAGCATCGGGCCACCCATCGCCAGCAATGATAATCAGACTGGCAACGTCGTCATTGTCGTCCCCATCACCGTTAAAGTCTTGTTCTTCATCAATGGCGGTTCCATCCTCATCGGAGTAGTTATAGTCGTCTGGGATGTCGTCTAAGTCTTCGCTGGGGAAGAACAGCACCTCACCATTGTCAGGATCACCATCGCGAAGTTGATCGAGGCGATCGCCCAAGGCCGTTAACTGATCGCTGACTGTACTATAGTCCAAAGCACTTAGATAACTGACGTTGTAGGCCAAGGCACCCAGGGTAAGCGCGGCATTGTATTTATTCGAGTAGTCCGCCAGACTATCCAAGTTTTCCGAGGGATCGAGTGTCCGACGTAGGTTGGAAAAGTTCCCCCATTCAGTAATAGCCGGGTTGGGATGGATCTGATTGGCTTCTTGCAGAGCGGGAAAGGCTCCGTCGGGGTCTCCAGCTAAGTTCGCCAGGTTCTCCATCGCGTTTTGGACATCGGTATTGAGGATGTCCAAGTCATCTAAGTTGAGTTCCCAACCATTGGTTCCCCGTCCGGTGAAGAAGTCCACCAGTAACTCATCGGGGTCATCACCGAAGGTGGCACCGTTGAATAGGGTCGCCGCGTCTCCAGTAACGCCAAAGGGAATTTTCGGTTGCTCAAAGATTGCTGCTCGTTTTAGGGTTTCAGCGGTTCCTGGGTGAACCGTACTGAGAATCGCGGCGGCGGGAGCTTGATCGACATCTCCCTCATCTTGGCTGTAATGATAGATGGCCGTGGTTTGAGCGGCGGCTAGATTATCTCGTAGGGTACGATGTTGCAGATATTCATGGGCGCGTCGATCGCGATCGACCCGACCGTCATCGGCAATCTGTTGTGGGCTGTTGGGGTCATTGTCAACTTGGGTTGTCCCCGCAAAGGGATCATTCCCCAGTTCTAGGCGTTGCCCAACAATGACCCGCAGGCCTTCCCGCCAAGCTCGTCGTTCCCAATAGCCGTCGAGTCCCAGTTCGCGGGAGTCTCCTGAACCGGGGGCGCTCAACTGAAGCAACTTATCCTGCACCTCGCCACTGGCGCCGCTGGCAATGGGTTCGCCGACGCGAACGCCGAGGCCAACGGTTTCGCCATTGTCGTCTTCTTGAATCAGTTGCAGGTCATCATCGCCGCCATAGACGGGTTTCGGACCGAAGCGGTCATCGGCTCGGTAAAAGTCGTCAATAAAGGGACGTTCAGAGGTTTCGTTAAAAACACGACGATCATTTTCCTCTTCACTCTCAGAACGTGGGAATTGCTCCCAATCGCCGCCGCGAGCCGTATTGAATAGGTCTAGACCACGATGTTTGGAGACATCTTCTGTAAATAGTTTGATGGGATCGAGGATGATCTCCTCAGGATCACGGTTGTCAGCGACTGAATGATTATCTGGGACTAACGTAACCCGGCCAGGGTCGTTCTCATGATGGATCGGTGTTTCCCCAGGAGGCGTCCAGAGGTGAAAAATTCCCCCACCCTGGCTGGCGTTGCTGACAACCCGCCCGGCCATCAGTTCGCCCTGATAAATCACTTGTTCTTGGCCATCGACCGTTACTGTCTCAAGTCCGAGGGTAATTTCTGAGGTGGTTCGACTGGCTTGGTAAATGCAGGAGTCGGGGCTACTGACTAAGTAAGCTTGGGTGCGGTCAGTGCGGCGATTGTGACCCACGACGAGGCTGCCATCAGTGTGCATGGCGCCATTCCAACGAAATTCCGGACCGGGATAGATTTCGAGGTCATTGCGGAACCAAGCCCCCCACTTGTTACCCCGGTTGGCTTCTCGTTCCTGTTGAACTTCTAGGGTGGTGACCGCGCCGTCTTCGCCATCGGAAATGACAAAAGCGTCAATTTGAAAGTTTTTCCGCAAGATGGCGGAACTACTGGGATCACGTAACCAACCATTTTCAATGAGGCTGCCTCCCCCCCCAGTGGTGCAACCTGGCCGAGGTTCACTGGCGATCGGACCTTGACGCACTTGTAGTTCCTCGGCTCGCTCGCGCATGGCTCGCTCTCTTTGGTCAGCTAGTGCCTCCTGATTGTCAGGAACATCCCAAATAATCGAGTAGGCAACTCTTAAGTTATTTTCCCCATCTCCGAGTCCACTGGCTTCTTGATAAATCCAAGCATTATCCAGGGTTCCGTCACCATTGAGATCAATCCGTTCTTCGTCGGGAAGGGTATAAGGATCATCATCCCGCATCAAATCGGTTAAGAGGTCTTGGGCCGGAATCCCTGAGGGTAGCCGTGGGTCAATTTCGAAGAGGTTTTCTAACTTGGCTTTAGCTCGGTCAATGGCTGGGGTGGCGGCGTTGTAGATGACGCGATCGCGCCGAGAGAGCATAGCCTGCTCAGTCCGGCTAATGGTCCGCAGCAAAATCGCCCCCACAACTAGAGACAGCACCAGCAGCAGCATCACCGCTGTCGGCAGCACAAACCCCGCCACGCGGCGCTCGGAGCGGCGACGGCGTGGCGGTGCGAGGCGATGTAGGAGACGCCGCACCAGGCGAGCAAATTGGCTGTAAACTTGCTTGCTGGTGTTGCGTAACCAACGTTTTATGTGAATCCAGATGTGGGGGTTAGCCATAGTTTTAAATCAACTCGGCAGATGCGATTGAGGGAGAGAACGAGCGTAAAAAATAGAAAATCAAGAGAAAATACAATCTCACACCGATGGGAACTTTAGAAAATTAACAATAGAATTGGCGGTGAAATGATGGAACTGACTCGGACTCTACCTTAGTGTTAGCCCATCGTGACCTAGAACGCCAAGGGAAAATTTACGGATGTACCCTTAGCTTACCCAGCCAATGGGCAAAATCGATCAGCCGGGGGTCAAACCCCTCATTGGGGTCATTCCGTAGAACTACGTAAGGCTTATCCGTAATTGTACTGATATAGCAAAAGTTGGTCTGAATAGGACAAAAAACAGGGGACAAGAAGGCAAAAGGCAAGAGGCAAAAGGCAAAAGGCAAGAGGCAAAAGGCATAACCCACCCCTAACCCCTCCCACCGAGGGGAGAACCCACCCCTGCCCCTCCCAAGAGGGGAAAGAGGTAGGAGATTATCTTCCAACTCAGAGTGTCAATCAGGCAATCTTCGATTGCTATATTTTGTCTGGATCAGCTCCAAGCCAGCTCAAACAAACAACCGGGAGTCTGTCGTGACAACAATGTCGTGACAACAAACTCCCGGTCGATGAATTTCCCCAGGCTGGGGGCTTAAAACTTGTTCAGATTGAGGCCGGCTTCTTTGGCTACCGTCGCCAAACCCTTGCGTTGGATGGTTTTGATCATTTTGGTGGACACTCGCAGGCGCACCCAGCGATTGCCTTGGGGCCACCAAAACCGTTTCCATTGCAAGTTCGCTTCCTGAAGCCGTTTGGTGCGACGGTGGGAGTGAGACACCGCATAGGCGTTGTTGGCTTTTTTTCCACTGACTTGGCATCGACGTGCCATAACCGAAAATCTCCTTGACGAACAAATGATGCTGAATCTTAATGGGGTTTAGCTACAAAAAACCCAGTTTTCCATCCTACCATAATTTGGCGATCCTCTGGTCCCCTGTCCCAGTTAATCGTCCCAGCTAATCGTCCCAGCTAATCGTCCATCTGCCAAGGCTCGGTGATGTTGCCCTCGTCCAAAATTCGTTTAGGACGCAACACCAGTAACAAGCGCCCCAAAAGGGGCAGACTGGGGGGTTCGGCAAACCAAGCTAAACGCACCTGTTGCCCCTCCTCAACGAGAAAATAACTGTTCTCGTCCCAGTCCCGTTGGGCGCGATCGATGGCGACGATGACGGTTTCGCGATCGCCGCCAGGGGAGTTAGGCAAGCTGTCACTGGGGGCTAACAACGCCACGGGGTCTTGAGCTTTCAAGACCACTTGCCAGCCGGGAACCGGCACACAGGCCGCTCCGGCCGGGAGACGGGTAATCTGGAAGGGTTCTTCGGGGGCGATCGCCGCGACGGCTTCAATCTCAGCGGCCGTCAGGGGCAGCTCCCCGGCTAGGGGCAACAGACGCGGCAACTCCTCACTGGTTTCTGGGCGATATAAAGGCAATAGCGGTGCTTGGCGGGGGGCAGGAGCCGCTAAATTCTGTAACAGAGCCTCCAACTGCTGCCGAGCGGTATCACTTTCGACAAAACGCAATCCTTCGGCAATCAAGCGCGCTCGCTGGGAGAGATCCCGCTGGCGTTTCGCCTGTCGCCAACATTGATAGGCCACCGCATCTCCAGGATGGCGGCTAAAGCCTTCGGGAATCTGAGCTAAACAGGCGAGGGCTTTGACATCATGACTTAGACGATGAGCGCCATCGACATCAAGGCGTTTCTCCGTAGCCAGCATCGCCGCTTCGAGGCGTTGACGCTGATTGAGAATGCGAAGTTCATAAAGGACATCGCTGCGGGGTCCCTCACAGTAGGCCAACACCTCCGCTGGCGGTTGACCCTCAACAATGCTGTCATAGACTTGGGCGGCGACAATGACCTGATTTTGGACCAGGCCCTCAATTCCCGTCTGCTCGAAAATATCCTCAGCGGCATAGCCAGCATCCTGAAGTTGCTTACAGCGTTTGCCCCAGTCAATCCAGTTTCCCTCCTTATGACGCAGCGATCGCAAGATTTCGCGAACCTCCTCATCGGTTAGTTTTTGTGGCTCAGGCTTGTGTTCAGTCATCGTCAACCAGCATTCTTGATACAATCATCCTAAGCACGATTGAAGGCAAAAGACTAGCCCTAAGTAATTTTCACTAGGCTTCACGCATTTTCCAGCCAACCTTGTCGACCTCCTATCGCCGTCGCACCTCTGCAAGACTCAAATCTTCATGTCTCAGACTCCTCTAAGCCGTATTCCCACGTCCCTTCCCAAACAGCGCCAACGCCTCAAATACCAAGATACTGCCCTCGGCATGGTTTCGACTCGTAGCTTTCCGGCGATCGTCGGGACTGCTGACATGATGGTGAAATCGGCCGATGTGATCTTGGTGGGCTACGAAAAAATTGGCGCGGGTTACTGTACCGCCATTGTCCGAGGACGCTATCCCGATGTGCGCCTGGCCGTCGAGGAAGGGGCCAAAACCGCCGAACAGTTCGGACAACTGATCTCCAAATCTACCATTGCCCGCCCTATGCCCAACCTAGAGGTCATCTTCCCTCTCGGTAGCCGTTTGGTGGAACTGTGCAACCAACAACGGGGCTATTCTCGTCTCAGTAACCGAGCCATCGGCCTCCTGGAAACCCGAGGCTTTCCGGCGATGGTGGGGGGCGCTGATGCTATGTTGAAGTCGGCCGATGTGCAACTGGCGGCCTATGAAACCATCGGCGATGGACTCTGTACCGCCATTGTCCGGGGAACTGTGGCCAATGTGGCTGTGGCCATTGAAGCGGGAATGCACGAAGCTGAACGCATTGGCGAACTTCACGCGGTGATGGTGATTCCTCGCTTACTCGAAGATCTCGAAAATGTCTTACCGGTGGCCAGTTACTGGCTCGATGAGGCTGAACCTTTACCGGTTCTGGTATCCTCTCCAGTGGAAACCCAAGCGGCTAAACCGATCGCCTTGCCGGCTTTGGAGAAAGTCCCCGTCGAGATCGAAGAACCGATCGAAGAACCCATCGAACGACACGAAGACGAGGCGATCGAAGAACTTATTGCCGAACCGCTTCCGGCCCCTCAACAGGAAATGCCTGATTTTGAGCTGGATTAGAGGGTTGGCCAACAGGCTGCGAATGGGTTAGCGAGTCATCGGTGCTGGGACAGCCTGCTGTGGCGATCGCGATTGGGCCAGAGCGTAGGGAGTCGGGGAAATTTGGCATCGGACGGCCTCTTGGTTGATGGGGAGATGAACCCAAAAACGAGTTCCCTGATTGATATGAGACTCATAGCTGAGTTGTCCCTCATGTTGTTGCACCACAATTTGATAGGCGACAGCCAGTCCTAAACCCTTGCCCTGGCCGACGGGTTTGGTGGTAAAGAAGGGGTCAAAAATTTTGTTGTCTAAGGTTGAGTCAATCCCCACACCGTTATCGGTAATCTCGATTTCGGTCCAGCAGGAGTCTAGGGTGCGAGTGGTGATAGAAATTCGCGGTGTCCAGTCCTCGTCTGGGTTAGTTCGAGATTTGGCCATGATCGCATCGAGGGCATTTTCCAAAAGGTTGAAGATCGCTTGGTTAATTAAGCCAATATCCCCTTTAATCTTGGGCAGTTGGCCATATTGTTTGTCGGGGGTCAACCCTGATGCCCGGCCAGCGGCTTGATGGACCCGAGGTCCCAACATGGATAAGGCTAAATCTAAGGCATGATGCAGGTCAATCTCATGGATGCCACTGCGCTCTTGGCTGGAAAACTCCCGTAGGGCAATGACAATTTCGCGAATGCGCTCGGAGCCTTCTTTCATCGAACCGAGCATTTTTTCTAGGTCAGCGGTGACAAAGTCAAAGTCAATGTCTTCGAGGGCATCGAGAAGATTTTGACGAGAAAAGTTGTCGTCATCTCGAATTGTTTGAATGAGGGCGGATAGGTCATGAGTATATTCTTTAACATGGCTGATATTGCCATAGATAAAACTAATGGGATTATTGATTTCATGGGCAACACCAGCCACCAAGCGTCCTAAACTGGACATTTTTTCACTTTGAACCAGTTGAACTTGGGTGTTTTTAAGCTCTTGTAAAGACTGGGTTAACTGTTGATTGAGATGATTGAGTCGTAAGCCTGAGCGAACTCGCGCTAGAAGTTCTTCGGTTTCAATGGGTTTAGAAATAAAGTCATCAGCCCCTGCATTGAGGCCACAAACCCGATCATCGATCTGTTCTCGGGCGGTCAGAAGCATAAAAAAGGTAGCGGCCAGTTCGGGTTTGGCTTTAATCGTACGACAGAGATCGACGCCATTCATTTCTGGCATCATCCAATCGCAAATAATCAGGTTTGGCTGTTCTTGTTGGGCCTTTTCCCAGCCTTGTTGTCCGTTGTTGGCAATGATGACTTGATGTCCTTCACCTTCGAGGAGATCTTGTAAAACCATTTGTGTGGTGACTTCGTCATCAATGACTAAGATAGTTGCCATAATCCTTGGGAGCTTAAGTTGGGTGTTCAACAGATTTTGTATTCAACTTTTGTATTCAACAACTTTAGGTCATATTCATGGTTAACGTAGATGAGTTTACTTGAGAAGACAGGGGTCAAACACCATCACTCCTGTTTGCTTTAGGATTATGATAAATCCCATGACAAATTCCATGACAAATTCCATGACAAATCCTATGACAAATCCAAGGTTTGCATAAACTGTTTAACATGGTTCCATTGTTCTAAGAGTGCCTTCAGATGAGATTCTACTTGGTCAAAGTTGTCATCTTTGGCAGCTTGCTCCAAGTCTGCTGACTGATCGGAAATTAGAGTCGCTCCAACATTAGCCGCAGCTCCTTTCAGGCGGTGAGCAATTTCGGAGAGGCGATCGCCCTCCTGCTCCTCTAAGGCCGCTTTTAAAGTCTTTAAATCATCTTCAGTGGCATCTACAAAGGCTTGCAAAAGTCGCTTCTGTAGGGATGTTTTTCCCCGAGACACTCGTGTTAGGCGTTCTAAATCTAAAGGAGGTTGTGGATTAGCCGTATCCTGACTCATCGGGTTTGTCTCCAAACATGAGTTAGACTGGTTTGAGTCTTGGTTTGAGCTAGAAAGACTCCCCGAAGCATCAGCTTGAGACCGAGGCGAGGATTCGCCAATTGGGAATGAGGATGCGGGGTCAGGAGGGAGCGGATGGTTTAGGGCAGCATCGTTGTGGCTCATAGTAGCAAGTTTTGTAGAATTTGACGAGCGATCGCCCTCAGTAGCCGGGTGAGTTGTCCAGCGTTCTAGGGTATCGAGTAATACATCCCAATCGACAGGTTTTGGGATATAACCATCCATTCCCGCCTCAAGACATTGTTGTCGATCTGTGGGCATCGCATGAGCGGTTAGGGCAATAACAATGGTATGGCGATGGCCATTGGCTTCTAGTCGGCGCAATTCTCGGGTCGCTTCATAGCCGTCGAGGATTGGCATTTGACAGTCCATGAATACTAAATCATAGTGATTTTGATGACACAACGTTAAGGCTTCTTTGCCATTACTGGCACAGTCAATCTGAACCGCGCCAAGTTCTTGCAATTGAGAGATGATCACCTGTTGATTGGTGGGATGATCTTCGACGACCAGTAACTTAACATTCGAAAAGCGTTTCGAGGGCAGAGGTAATTCTGGGTCAAAAAATCCTGTATCACTGTCGGGTTCTCGCTCTAAGTGCAGTTGTGGAGCCACGGCCGTAATCAGAGCATCAAATAGCCGTGAGGCCCGTACCGGTTTCAGGAAATAGCTGGCGGCGGCGCCTTCTTCTAAAAATGCCTCAGCCGTCGGGCGATCTTTAAAGTTACTCATCACCACAATTTTAGTCGTGCGCAACAGTGGGTAGGCGCGAATTTCTGCCAAAAACTGGTCTCGGTCAATGTCAGACAATTGCAGATCTAAAATCAACACATTATAAGGTTGCGATCGCTCAGCCGACTCTTTCAAGGTCTCCAAAGCATTGCTACCGGTTCCCACTTCAGTGATGTGGTTAATCCCCCAAGACTGCACCAAATAGCGCACCGATTGGCGAGTGGTGGCATTTTCGGCTGCCACCAATAACCGTAGCCGGCTGATATTTAGGGGCATTTGCGGCAAGGCTGAGGAGGGGGTTGAATCGGCTAACTCCAGAGGTACAGTAAACCAAAAGATCGAGCCAATTCCCTCGACACTTTCGACACCAATTTCGCCCTTCATTAGATGGATCAATTGCTGAGAAATTGCCAGTCCCAACCCGGTTCCGCCATACTGACGGGTCGTGGAAGCATCTACCTGAGAAAAGGATTGAAACAGCTTCGTCTGGGCGCTTTTCGGGATACCCACACCCGTATCTCGTACCGCAAAACGAATGGTGGCGCAGTTGTGGCGTTCCGCTTGTAGGGCCGCTTGAATCACCACTTCTCCCCGTTCGGTGAACTTAATGGCATTGCTGACTAAATTCAGCAGGACCTGACGTAAGCGAGCGGGATCGCCTCGTAGATGGCGAGGAACATCAGGATCAATGAGGGTAGCCAGTTCCAGGCCCACTTTATCCTCGACTTGAGTGGCCATGACATCGACAATATCCTCGATACAGCGATCGATGTCAAAATCGATGGCATCGAGTTCCATTTCCCCGGCCTCGAGTTTGGAGAAGTCGAGGATATCGTTAATCAGGGTCAACAGATGTTGGGCGCTGCGAGAAATGGTGGTGACATAATCGCGCTGTTGTCGGCTGAGTTGGGTACGACTCAGGAGACTGGTCATTCCCATGACACCATTCATAGGAGTCCGAATTTCATGACTCATGTTGGCCAGAAATTCGGCTTTGAATTGGGCGGCCCGTTCGGCTTCGAGTCGGGCTTTGACGAGATCATCAATGCGATCGGTCACGGCAATAATGCCGCCAATTTCCCCTTCCGGGTTGTACCAAGGGTGAATGGCGGAGCGTAGATAGAGGAGATCTCCGTCCTGACGCTGCCACATGAGTTCGGGTTCACTGATGACCTGTCCTCGTAAGGCTTCTTGGTAGGCTTGGTGGCGATCCTCGGGGAGATCGCTGAAGACGTTGTAGAGGGATTGTCCTAAGAGATCTTGGTCTTGTAGCTGGTAATCGCTGACCCACTTTTCGCTATAGGCGAGGTAGCACAGTTGGTCGTCAAACATGGCCATAGCGACGGGGGCATTGGTGACCACTTGTCGTAATTGTTGTTGTTCTCGTTCGAGGGAGATGACGGCCCGTTGGGTTTCAGCATGAAGATGGGCTTGGGTGAGGGCGATGGACAGTTGAGCCACGACGCGCTGCATTAGGTCTTCTTCATTGCGATTGATGGGGATAGGGAGACCGTGATGACAGAGGAGATAACCGGGGGTTCCCAGGCGATTGATGACAGGAAAGGCCGAGTAATGGCCCCGCTGTAGGGTAATTGACTCTCCTTGGGGCTGACGGATGAGGCTGACGGTTTCGCCGTTGCGCAGTTGGCTGTCGAGGTCTTTTTGAGTCTCGGCGGCGTTGAGCTGGTGAGTCTCGGCGAAGAGTCGGCTGGTTTGAGGATGGTGGTAGGTGAGGGTCAACGATTGCTGGCGGCGATCGTACCAGGCGAAGGCGATCGCATCGAAGACGAGAAGAGCGGTGAGTTCTTCGAGGGTCGGCGGGAAGGTTTTGTCGAGATCGAGGGAGGTATGGAGGCGACTGGTGAGGCCATTGAGGAGGGCTTCTCGTTCGGCCCGGGCGCGGGCCTGTTCGGCGTCGTTAATTTGTCGCCCGGCGAGAATGGTGGCTAGGGCGAGGATCACGCTGAGAACGCCGGCGAGGAGGTTAAGAGATTCGAGTTGTGTTTCGATGTTCTCTTGGGGAATCACCAGGACAACGGTCCAGTTGGGCGATTCAATCGGGTGATGGGCGAAATAGACCGTTTCACCGTTGAGGGTTCCCTGTTGCAAGATATCCGGGTTGAGATCCCCGAGGAGGAGGGAGGCGAAGTCTTGGCTAATATTGATAGATCTCAGTTTGAGGGATTCGGGGAGCTGAGTTTGAAAGACAACGTTGGTGATGGGGGCGTTATCTGAGTCGAAGGCGATGGCGTAGCTATTGTCTCCGTATTCGATTTGATTGAGGGTGAGGATGAACTGCTCGATACTAATTCCACCGATTAGGGCCTGGGTGGTAGGCTGTTGAGGAGCGTCTTGAGGGGGTTCAGGATTTGGGGTTAGGGGAAGGGTAAAGCCAATGAGGGGTTCACCAATGGCTCGGCCAATGATGGGGTTGCTAAAGATGATCTGTCCCTGTTCCATGGCGGTCTGGAAGTGCTGGCGATCGGCGATTTCTCCGGTTTGCTGTTGATGGTTGCGAAATTCTCCTTCGCTGTTGGCGATCGCCAAGCTAATGAAACTATCGAGGCGATCGACTTCTTGGGCTAGATAGGGTTGGATCTGCTCCCAGTCTCCCGAACGGAGGGTGGGGCTATTGGCTAAGCCTTCGAGGTAAACGGTCTGGGTTTGAAACCAGTCTTGGAGTTCTTCTCCCCCTTCGCGGACTTTGCTAATGGCTCCCTGGCTGATATTTTGCAGTAAGAGTTCTCGTACGAGTGTGTAACTTACCCAGGCGGTTAAGCTCACGCCGATGGCCAGGGTTCCAAACAATCCATACACTAATAGGTTACGAGGCCGCCATCCAGATTGGTGTCGTTGTCGCCAACGTCGCCAGAGTGTTTGAGGTTGTAGATAATCCATAAGGAGGGGATCGGACGGGAGTGGCCAGGTCATTAGGTTCTGCGCGGGGGAATGAACGAGATGGGTCTCGATGAGAGGGTTGCTCTTGTCGATTAGGCTAACCTCAAGGGCGATGCTACGGATTCCGAACGCCTCATGCTGTTTTAGGGGTTAAGGTTGAGGCTTGGGGCTACGTGAGTTGACTTGCGATCGCCCTGATGTCAACTCCTGCAAACTTAGGCAAACTCACGTAAAATTCAGTAAATTTACGTTAACCTACGCAGAACACGCTTGATTTTTGCTTAAATTTTAGATTGTTTTTAGATTTGAGTTTTGATTTTAACAGAGATGTGAGTTTAAGACAATTGAGTCTGATGTGATGGTTCGGTGTTAGGGGTCGGTGTAGTCGTCTCGCAGGCGGTTCAGGCCACTGGTTCTCAAGCGGTCATGGACGATGTGTTTGAGGTCTTGGGGAGAACAATGCTCAAGTCGAGACTAGGCTTTGAGGAGATCTTCATCGTCGCCGTGAATGGGAATTTCGATGACAAATTCGGTCCCGACACCGGGTTTTGATTTAACATTTAAGTCACCACCATGATTTTCAACCACGATTTGATAACTCACGGATAGTCCTAAGCCCGTCCCTTTTCCGGGAGATTTTGTAGTGAAGAAGGGGTCGAAAATTCGGCGACGGATGGGTTCAGGAATCCCAACACCATTATCGGCAATTCTGATAACAATAAACTCTTCATTACGTTGCTGAGTTAGAATCGCAATGGCTGGTTTTTTTTCATGTTTTTTACCCAAAGATCGCTGTGATTGATGTTCATCATTCAAAGCATCTAAGGAATTGTTGATAAGATTCATAAAAACCTGATTGAGTTCTGCGGGATAACAGGTAATCTTCGGGAGTTTTTGAAACTTTTTGATAATCTTGATTTCAGCGCCATTTCCAGTTTTAAAACGATGCTTTAGAAGCCAGAGAACACTTTCGAGTCCTTCATGAATATCAACGGTTTTGCGCTGAGCTTCATCGAGTCGGGAAAAAATTCGCAAGGATTGAACAATTTTGCGAATGCGATCAGTTCCCGTTTTCATCGAGTTAATTAGATTGGGGAGATCTTCGAGAATAAAGGGCAAATCAATCTCCTCAATGCACTCGGCGATCGCATCGGAGTTCGGATCCTCTTCTTCCTGATAGAGTTTAATTAAACCAATTAAATCCTGAGTATAGTCACGAACATAGCTAAGATTGCCATAAATAAAATTAACAGGATTGTTGATCTCATGAGCGACACCCGCCACCAATTGCCCTAACCCAGCCATTTTTTCACTGTGAATTAATTGGGTCTGGGTTTTCTGTAAATCCTGTAACGTTTGAGCTAAGCGACGAGCTTGCATTCGCGTTTGTTCGAGGAGTTCAGCTTGTTGTAGAGCCACTCCGAGATGTTCACTAATTTGGCCTAACAAATCGAGATCTGAGGCATCCCAAGCCCGAGGGTGAGCATTATGATAGGCGGCGAGAAGTCCCCAGAGTTGATGATTTTGATAGATCGGAACAATAGCGTAGGCTTGGCATTGATAGAGCTGTAACACCTCTTGATAGGCGGGGGCGAAGTGGCTGCGAGCGACGTTTTCGACGGTAAAGACTCGCCGCTGGGGAAGTTGATCAGACTGAGTTTTATTTTTGCCGTGTTTTTGCCCCTCAATCAGTTGCTGCATATGGGAACATAGGGACAGGTTTGTTTGCAGTTGAGGGGTTGTCGTTTGTAACTCCAATAAATGCACCCAGCCGGGGCTGACGGATTCGGCGACAAACTGGCCCGTCCAGTCCGGGTTAAAGTAATAGACGGCCACGCGATCGACATCGAGGAGTTGGCGAACTTCATGGGTGGTGGTACTAAAGATGGTATCAATATCGAGCGATCGGCGAATTTTTTCGACGGTGACGGCCAAAGTTTTCTCCCGTCGGGTGGCTTTAGCCAGTTTTCGGGCCTGTTGCTGAGTGCGCTGAAATAACTCAGCTTGTTTTAAGGCGACGCTGAGGTTGACGCTGACACGCTCAAGCAGTTCAATATCATCAATCTTCCAAGAGGGTGGCTCCTGGCTATGACAAGCGCAGAGTAAGCCCCAGAGGACTTGTCCCTGTAAAATCGGTACGATGGCCGAGTCAGGGGAGCCATGCTCCTCTAACACCTGAGCCGGAGACTTGCCGCGCCCGGATAGGGGAATGGTTCCGGGATTATCTAAAATATCTTGGTAGGCCAGGGTGGTCGATGGATGTCCATTGCTCGACGATTGGACGGTATAGGTTTGGGAGCGTCGAGGGCTCGGAGTATTATCGAGCAGAATCTGTTGGGAGCGAGTCTCGGAGGAGTTGGCTGAGGGCTTGATAATCGGGGCGTGGCCCGGTTCAACGGATTCGGCGACAAATTCACCGCTAAAGTCGGGATAAAAGCGATAAATGGCGATACGGTGAGCGCCGAGTAACTGGCGCAGTTCTCGGGTGGTGCTGTCAAAAATTTCTTGCAGTTCGAGGGATTCTCGAATACGAGCAATGGCGTTGGCGAGGGCGTTTTGCCGTTCAATTTGCAAACGAGCTTCCACCAGGGCCTGGGAGTCATCCGACGGCGGGCTGGTAGATGCTTTTGCTAAAAGTTGTTTGAGGCGCTCAAATGCTGCGTCATCTTGGCAACACGATCGCACTTCATCCCATTGATCGAGATTCAACATGGAACGTTTGGGGTCGCTTACAGGGCAAGCGCAGCCGGACCCGGGTGTGGGACATCATCGCCTGAGGGTGACTCGATTCGACTCGCATAGACTCGCTTACATCTTAGCTGTCTATGTTAGCTGTGGCGGTGGAATTTTCGTTAGGTTGTTCAGAAGGCATTGAGGGTTGATGGATGGGAATCTCTAGACGAAACTCGGTACCCATCCCCGGTTGTGAGATGCACTCAAAGGCGCCATGATGTTTTTCGGTGACGATCTGATAACTGATCGACAGGCCTAATCCGGTACCGATTCCGACAGGTTTGGTGGTGAAGAAGGGATCAAACACCTGCGATCGCAGGGTTTCGGGAATGCCACAGCCATTATCGGCGATGGTTACAGCCACTCGGTTCTCAGAGACTTGTTCGGTGTGAATACGAATGGTACGTTCGGCTTTCTCCTTGTCAAACGGATGTAGGGCATCGATGGCGTTACTAATCAGATTCATGAAGACTTGATTGAGTTGGCCGGCGTAACATTCGACAGGAGGCAAATCTCCATAGTCTTTGACGATGTTGATGGCGGCGCGATCAGCTTTGGCTTTCAGGCGATGGTGCAGGATCGTTAGGGTTCCTTCGATACCGTCGTGGAGGTTAACGGGTTTGAGTTCCGACTGATCTAAACGGGAGAAGTTGCGCAGGGAAAGGACGATTTGGCGAATCCGCTCGGCCCCAAGTTTCATCGACCCTAGCATTCGGGGTAAATCCTCGACGAGAAATTCCAGGTCAATCTCTTCGATGCGATCGCAAATCTCATCAATGGGTTGGGGATAATGGTCCTGATACAGATGTAACAGATCCAGCAGATCCTGGGTGTACTCACTGGTATGGACGAGATTGCCGTAGATAAAGTTGACGGGATTGTTGATTTCATGGGCTACGCCGGCCACCAATTGTCCCAAACTCGACATTTTCTCGCTTTGAATCAGTTGGGTTTGGGTTTGGGTGAGTTCTTCGAGGGCCTGTTTGAGTTGTTCGGCTTTGGCGTTGGCGCTGCGAGTGGCCCGTTGGCTTTTGGCAAAGAGTTCGCCTTGGGAGATGGCGATGGAGGCGTGACGGGCCAGTTGTTCGACTTGTTCAATTTCGCGATCGCTCCACTGACGGGGGCGGCTACATTGGTGGGCGATAATCAGGCCCCAGAGTTGGCGATCGCAGTGAACCGGTACGATCAGATTGGCCTGAATTTGCAAACTCTCTAGGAATTCCCGGTGACAGGGGGTTAGGTTGGCCGTCTTAATGTCCTCCATCGCCCGAGCCTGGCCGCTGCTGAGGTACTTCTGTTCGAGATGTTCAGGAAAACATCCCGGCGGAGTCTCAATGCCCCAGGCAGAGCGCCAATTCCCCTGGATATCTTCAACGGTAATGCGTCCTTCTCCCCCGTCAAAGACCTGATAGACCACGGCGCGATCGACCTGCAAGAGACTGCGCACGTTCTGGACAACGGTTTGCAAAATCTCATCTAAGTCCAAACTACTGCGAATCTGATCGGCCAGGTCAGCCATGGCCTGACTCAGATGCAAGGATTGCTGAAGTTGGAGGGTTCGCTGTTGAACTTGGCGTTCGAGGGTAGCATTGAGGGTGTTCACCTCCCGATAGAGGCGATATTGCTGCACAGCGGAGGCGAACCGCTCACTCAACTCCCGGGCCAGTTGTCGTTCATTGTCACTCCAGGGCAGTGATTGGCCCCGATTGAGTTGTTTCCAAGCTTCAAAGGATTGACGGGGGCGTTCTTGCCGCCGATTGGTGTCAAATTTGCCGGCCCACCAGATCTCTAGGTCAATTTCTTGGCGAAACACCATCAGATAGCCTAAAAACTGTTGCCGATGATGGAGCGGTAGCACCAAGAGTCCTTTGAGTTTGGCTTCGCTAAAGGAGTCGGCTAGGGGATGTAATTGAGGCACTTCCTCAAGGTTGGCGGTCTCTAAAATGGGATAGAGGGGAAAATCTCGTTGAGGGAAGCTGGCGTGCCACCAAGACTCAACGGCTTGTTCTAAGGCTATGTCAGAGTCGCGAAACTGCGGCTGTCGGCCCCGACATAAACGCAGCGGTGAGTCTCGCTGAATATAGAGTTGACCGCCTTGGCCGCCCAAGACCTCAATGGCGGCATCGATCGCGGCGCTAAACTCAATGGTTGGCTGGGCGTGCAGGAGACTGACAATTTGATTGACGGCGGATTCCCGTTGGTGTTGCTGATGAGCTTCAGCCAATAGGGCCGATTGAGAGATAGCAATTGAGACTTGATCGACGACGGCTTGAATCAGTTGTAAGGTGGGCAGGTCGTACTGTCGTGGATCGGCATGATGGGAGGCGAGCAGTCCCCAGAGTTGGTCATTATGGATGATGGGCAAACACAGGGATGAGGCGATGCCCATGGCGGTGAGATACTCGACATGACAGGGATCGAGTTTTTTATAGTCCCGAGGTAAGAAGGCATCGTCAGCGGGACTCATGCCGATGGAGCGCTCTTTGACGTTGACGATACTGCGAACTCGTTGCCGCACGAAGCGCTCACGTGCGTCAGGGGGAATGTCATCGGCGGGAAAGGTCAGTCCTAACAGACGGGGTAGGCGATGCTCTTGAACGGCCTCGGCAATGACGGTTCCGCTACCATCGGCGTTGAAGCGATAGATTTTGACCCGATCAACCCCTAGAAACTGTCGGGTTTCTAGGGCTGTTGCATCAAGGATCTCTTGCAAGTCGAGAGAGTGACGGATTCGCTGTGTCATCCGCTGCAACAAGACTTCACGATTAAGACGCTGTTTGAGATCTTCTGTTATCTTTTCTGAATTCATAGGATTGAACGGGGCAGTTCCTCTCATCAACACTGGCAAGCCAACTGAAGAATGATGCTAACGTTTACACTTGATACGCTCGGTAGATGACGCAACAGATGGGGCTAGGCCAAGGAGTTTTGTCGAGGTTAGAATTTTAAGACTATTGTCCATTATAAAGAAACTCGTCGGGTCTGATCCCTGTGTTCTTCAATCTTAATTCGGACTGAAGTTATTTGGACAAGATTGAGATGGGGGGATGATTCGCCCTTAACAGATTTGAGATCATTTTGCTAGGGGTTGGTGTTCAGTCTGTCCATCGGCAATTTAGTCTTGGCTGGTGGTCTCGAAGCCTATAATGAACGGAGACCGATGTCGATCAGAGTCGTTCTCGCAGATTCGGGCTTAGCTAGATCATGAACTTTTTCCCTAAATTGCCATCGTTGCTCGGGGTTGTCCTCCTGGGCTTGCTTGCGGGCTGTCAGCCCGAGTCGCCGACTCCTCCGGACTTGGATCAATCTCAGGCCGATACGCCAACGGCTCAACCACAGGAAACTCCGGCTACTTCGACGCCAACTCCGACGCCGACGCCAACTCCCACGCCAACTCCCACGCCAACTCCGACTCCGACTCCTGCGCCAACTCCGACTCCGACTCCTGCGCCAACTCCGACTCCCACACCGGCTCCTGTTGGGGTACAACCGGCTCAGGTTGAGGTTGTACGCTGTGAGACGACTATGGCTCGGGTGGATGATCCGAATGGGCCTTTGAATGTGCGATCGCAGCCGGAAGTGAGCGATAATAATGTGGTGGGACAAGTCGAGGATCGGGCTTGGGTAACCATCGCCGGGGAAGACTCAGGCTGGTGGCGGATTTCTGATCCTGAACAGGGTTGGATTGCCAAAAGCTTGACGGATAGTAGTTGTAATGAATTGGTGGCTCAACTGGGGTTCCCGGCTGGGGCGACGGCGATTCGTCTGAGCGATCGCATTGTGGGGGCGGGGTTCCATGAGTATCGCCTGGAGGCGAGGGCGCAACAGACGATGACGCTGACGGCGATGGGTGATAGTCCTCTACCGTTTGTGCGCGCTCCCAATGGTCGAGAAATTACTGATGCAGCTTCGATGCAGGGACGTAGCACTTGGAGGGGGGAACTCCCGAGTAGTGGTGAGTATATTCTTGAGTATAATTCCAATTTCCAAGGGTTTGAGTATGAGACGGAAATTGAAATTCGTTAGTTCCGGGAGTTAATTGATTGATGATTGACCCAAATCTCCGTGTTTTTACGGGGATTAAATTGGGCCAGGGCGATCGCGCCTACACAGTTTTAAGATTCATTTTTAAGATTCATGGATGACGGTTTGAAAGAGGGTTTCATAGCGATCGAGGGCTTCGGAAAACGAATAATTATCGAGGGCGTATTGCCGTCCCTGTTGACTCAGTTGTTCGAGGGTATCTGGGGCGGCTTTAAGCTGACGAATCGCTTGGGCGATCGCCTCGGGATCTTCAGGAGGAACCACCCAACCGCCGCCACTGGTTTGAACGGCTTTGGCGGCGGTTCCAGCATCGGGAACGGAGGCTAAAATTGGCAAGCCACTGGCCAGTAACACCTGGATTTTTGAGGGCATATTGATGGCAATGACGGTCTTTTTCTGCATCACCATCCCCACATTGGCGGCTGATAGCATCTCAGGTAAGCGTTCGCGAGGTTGAAAGGGTAAGAGTTTAACATTCGTCGCGCCAATTTCATCACGGCGATCGCGCAATGCTCCTAACGCCTGATCTTCGCCCACGATAACAATGGCAACATCGGGCAAATCTAACAGTTGTGCGGCGGCTTGAATTAGGGTTTCGAGTCCTTGGGTGAGGGCAATGTTTCCGGAGTACAAAATGATAAACTTTCCGTCGAGTCCTTGCTCTCGGCGAAAGGAATTATTCTCTTTATCCAAAGGACGAATAAAGTCGGTATCAACCCAATTAGGAATCAGGGTGATTTTATCGGGATTCACGCCTTTGTTAATTAAATTCTCGACAAATCCATCAGAAATTGCCGCAATTTGATTAGCGTAACGGTAGGAAAATCGTTCGAGAGATTCAAAGACCCGAATTAGGGCTTTATTGGTGAGTAACCCCGCCACAACCGCCGCTTCAGGGAGAACATCTTGTAAATTCAACACCACCGGCGCCCGTTGCATCCACTTAAACACTGTGGCGGGGACGGAAGCAGGTAAGGGCGGAACCGTCAGTAAGATGACATCAGGGCGTTTACCATTGAGGGCTTGGATAAAACTGGTGCCGACAAAACTGGTTTCGAGGAGGATGCGATCGACCAGTCCCGGCTTGGGGCGAACCCAGACAAAACAGCGTTGGATTTTGACGCCGTTGCGTTCCTCGGTGACATAAAGTTTGCCTCGATAGCCCTCATAGATTTGCCGTTGTGGGTAATTGGGCATTCCGGTGACGACGCGGACGTGATGGCCTCGTTGCACCAGTCCTTCGGCCAGTTCTGTCATCAGTGGGGCAATGCCAATGGGTTCAGGATGATAGTTATAAGCGTAGATGAGAATATTCATTCAAATAGGCTCGTGAAATCGGCCCGATTGAGGCGATCGCCGGGGTACAAACTGCATCATACCTCAGTTTTTTAGTCAATCTGGAGCGTTGACAATTGAACGGTATTTCCTATACAATCGGGGTCTAAAACCTTAGTTATTTTCCCCTTAACCAGAACCACTTGTCAACAATTGTGGGTCAATTTTGAAGCCCAAAGTATCAACTGCGATGTCGGATTCTCGTCACCCCTCCGGGCTTAGGCCACGTACATCCCCCTCTGCAAAGACAACACGGCGGCGACGTCCCGCGATACTACTGTACTGCCTGCTGTTGCTGTTATGGTCTGTGGGCCTAGGCTGGGGTTTAGCCGGGGTGGGGCGATCGCAATCCCCAAATCTGGCCTCCGCCCCTCACATCGGTACCGTCGATCCCATTCCTGAGCGGTATCAAACCGGGCAAGACCTCTATCTCGAAGCCTGTGCTTCGTGTCATATTGGTGTTCCTCCGGCCGTCTTCCCCACGGAAACCTGGCGGGATCTACTCCTAGACGAGAATCACTATGGCCAACGCATTGAGGTCCTACCCAGCCCCCAAATTCACATCGTCTGGGACTATCTACAAACCTTCTCTCGTCCCAACAGTGCCAACAGCGAGTCGGTTCCCTTCCGCTTTCAATACTCCCGTCCCTTTGCCGCTCTGCATCCTAATGTAGACTTGCCTCGCTCCCTGGATTTCAATAGTTGTCGTAGCTGTCATCCCCAAATCGATCAGTTTGACATCCGCCGCCTCAGTCCCGAGTGGGAATAACGCCAAAAAAAAGCCCCACCCGCTGACGGGTGGAGCAGTAGGAACCTTTAGGATAGAGCCGAGCAAGTACACCCGGGAAGCACGTCTAAACCTGTTAAAAGCGTCTCCCCAAGCGTTTCACGTCGTCTTGAGTCTTAGCATAACCATCGCAGGTGACGGAGAAATGACGCTATTATGACGTTTTGGGTCATGTCCCCCAGTCATCCTAGGGGTCAAAGCGGATATGAAACAGTAACGCCTCAATTTCAAAGGGTTTGGGGATTTGCCTCAGTAGGGACTTGGCCCAGGCTTGCGGGAGTAGCCATCCCGCCGTGGCTCGCAGCAGAACCTTCCAAATCACCCGTCGTCGCCACAAACTCGGGTCATACCAGAGGGCCAGGGCTAAAAAGCGAAAGGCTGCCCTAGCTCGCCGTCGTTCTGGGGTTAAGTCTAAGGCTTTATAGGTTAAATACTTATAGCGATGACCGCGACAAATCCGAGATAGGTGTTGTAACTCGGGGGGAGCGGCGGCGAAAATGCGATCGATCACCTGTAAACTCGACGCTTCCATCTTGGCTAAATTAAAAGACGAGGACGAGGTCACGGTTCGATAGAGAATTTGCACTTGGGGAACCACCACAAACTCATAGTTTGCCGCTAATCGGACCCACAAATCCCAATCTTCGGCTGGGGTGAGACGCGGGGCAAATCCACCTACGGCTTCAAAGGCAGATTTGCGAATCAGAACATTGGACCCACTGCCGACAAAATCACTGATGATGAGCAGTTTATAGACATCGCCGGAAAAGGTGAGGTGGGGGCCGGCTCTGAAAAACTGGTTGTTTTCGTCAATGTGATCGGTCCAACTGTAGGCAACGGCGGCTTGAGGATGGGTTTGTAAGGCCTGCCATTGGTGTTGGAGTTTATCGGCAGTCCACAAGTCATCGGCATCAATGAAAGAGAGATAGTCTCCCTGAGCTAGGGCGACACCACGATTGCGACTTTCTCCCTGGCCAGCGTTGGCAAACTGATGGATTTGGATACGCTCGTCGGCGATCGCCTTAACGACGGATAGGGTATCATCGGTTGAGCCATCGTCGATGACAATTAGTTCAAAGTCTCTAAAGGTTTGCCCTAAGACTGAATTAATGGTATCGGCGATCGTCTCCATGCCGTTATAGACGGGAAGAATGACAGAAATTTGAACCATGGAGTCCTCGATTATGATGATGGTGTTGTCATAGTGTTGTCCAGGGAAAGGATTGGTCTAATAATTTCTCTAAGTCTTGATTGTAGGGAGCATAAAAGTCTTGCAGTTGCGATTTTAAGCTCGGATTTTCAAAGTTATACTCGCCTACATTGTAATACTCCAAGTTTTCCAAAGGCTTGCGGGGAATTTCGAGAAAGGAATGGACTGTTTGTACAATGTCTGAGGGATGGTCTTGGAAGAGTTCACTAGAGATAACCAGTATTTGTTCACGAGGAAAAAAGCGGAGCCATTTTTCTAGAAATTTGACATAGCAGCCCCGAGCGATGTAGTGATTGCGAAGGGAAATAACATCGTCCCAATCGGGAATTTCTGCAAGTTGTTCAGTCAAGGCAATGTCAAGAGGACGACACTCTTTTTTGAGTCGAACCCAGTGATGATAGTGGGAAATGGCACGAGAGACAGGATTACGCAGTAAAACAATTAGTTTCATGTCGGGGAACTCTCGATACATCCGTTCCGGGGTTTCGGGAGAGTCGAGATAGGTGGGACTCGCTTCACCCGTTCGCCAAAATTTACCCTCTGGAATGGGTAAGAAGTGCGATCGATACCAGTTTTGGCCTTTCTCATAATGGAGAGACCAAAAATGAAGTTCTTTTTTGATGGAAACGGAGATATCTGGATGTTCTTCTAAGTAATAGTAAAGTGAAGACGTGCCACTTTTTTGAGCCCCAATAATTGTAAAATTGACTTGGGGCGATTTTAGAGGGGTTTGAGGTGATAGCTTAGGGTAACGTTGTTTTAGTTTATAATTTGCAATGTCTTGATGGGTGGTACAAACTTCTTCCATACGACCTTGCTGTTCAAGAACAGCACTTAGATTCAGCCCTAGATCTAATTCACCCGGATTGTTCTTGAATTTTTGTTTAAATAGGGTTTCTAATTCGTTTAATTTATGGTAGGTCTTTGAGAGTGTTAGACAACGTTCCTGCCACCACCAGGGTTGATAAGGATCGAGTGTAATCGCTTGCCACCAAGCGGCGATCGCACCCGTCCATTGATTCGCTTCTGCTAAGGTTTGAAACAAGAGAAAATAAGTCTCCCAAGTCTCACACCCCTGCTCAATCTGAGATTTACAATCCTGTAATACCTGATAAATTTCATCTTGGCAATCCCAAGCTTTTTCATATGCCGATAGAGCGTCTAACCATCGCTGCTGCTGAGCTAAAGTTTTTGCGAGTTTTCGATAAATAAAAACCGAGGGAGTATTGAGAAGTTTAATTCCTTTTTTATAGGCTTGTTCTGCCTCTTGCCAACGAAGCTGCTTCACCAAAAGATTTCCTAAGTTACGATAAGCCAAAAACAGAGAAGGATTGATGGCGATAATTTTTTGATATAGATAAATTGCTTGGCGATCTTGTTGTCGCTGGCACAAAAAATCGGCGCATTCAAGTAAGAGCGTTTCATTGTCGGAATTAAGAGTGGATGCCTCCTCATAGATGTCTAAAACAGCTTCTAGGTCATTCTGCTGTTGATAAAACTGTAACAGCCAGCGAGCAGCTTCTTTCGCTTGATATCCCAACTTCATTTTCAGATGACAGCCGAGTACCGTGAGCTTTGTTTTGGTTTGTATTGCCATTTTCTTAATCAACCCTTCGGATAATATCGTGACTAACGACATAGTTTTTGCGACGTTTTTGCTGCGTTTTTATTACCAAGTAAGTTCTGAGCCGATTATCTCTTTAAGTTGCTCGATATCTTCCTTAAAATAGTCTCTTAGAGCAGCTCTCAATTTAACATCCGAGTCATGGTCTATCATAGACTCCGAGGCTTTATAGTTGCCGACATTGTATTTTCGATAGTGACGAAGTTGATGATTGGGCAAACCAAGATACTCAAAAACAGACTGGCTGGTGGCGGCAGGTTGATTGAGTAAATTCTCACTTTTAATGACATAGATTTGCTCAGCTTCAAAGTGGGAATACCAAGACTTAAGATTGACACTATAGCAACTTTCTCGTAAATAATCAGGGACAAAATCAACTGAGGTAGATGGGCTAGAGTTACCCGCTAAACTTTCATAAATTGCCACATCTAAGGGTCGCATCTCTTGACGACGACGCACTCGATCATAATAGTGAGAGATGGTTCGATCCACTGGGTTGCGTAGGCTGACAATTAAGCGAATGTTGGGATAGGCCTGTTTAATTCGTTGGGGTGCGTCAGGATGAGCGAAGTAACTGGGACTGGCTTCTCCTGTCATCAATCCTTGTTGTTTAGCAATCTCTTCGGAGATAGCGGGAAAATGAGACTGATACCAAGGCAAACCCTGTTGAAAGCGATGGGACCAAAAGTTGATTTCCTTGACAACAGCCGGCAAAACTTTAGGATGGGAGGCGAGATAACTATAGAGGGCGCTTGTTCCCGATTTTGCTGCACCAATAATGATAAATTGGGGAGATAACGGAGTCTCTGTCCAAGCGGTTTCGACGAGTTTTGGATAGGATTTCGAGAACTTGGCGTAACTCACGGATTGGTAGTGAGTGATGGCGGCTTGGTTGTCTCCCTGGCGGGTGAGTGCTTCAGCGAGGTTGAGGGCGATCGCCGGTTGAACCGAGCCAGACTGTCCGTTAGATTGGTCTAGGATGGCGATCGCCGTCTGCAAACGATTTGTCTTTTCCAACACCTCCCAGAGTGGTCGGTTATACCACCAGCTTTTATTGGGATAATCCCTGAGAATGTTTAGATAGATCTCGGCCGCCGCCTCTAGCTGGTTGGACGCCTGATGAGCCGCCGCAGACTCTAATAAGTCTTCTAGGGAGTCTCCAGGACTTGCGGGGCTATTTGAGGATGATGATTGTGGCGATCGCAGGGTCTGAAACAGTGTTTTGAACGACTGCCAATTTTTTAGTTTTTTAATTAGTTCTCTCAACAGTTTTACTCCTAATCCTAGTGGCTGATGTTAGTAGATAATATTAGCGAACGATGTTATCCAATCAACTCTGAAGGTATCACATCTCGACGATACGTTTCATCTGGGTCTAATCCAACCCTTCAAAGAACTACCGATAGTTACGAGCTTGGGTTTCAAACAACGTCGCATAAAGACCCTGCTTATCAATCAACTCATCATGAGACCCCGATTCAACAATACACCCCTTATCTAAAACATAAATCCTGTCCGCCATTTTAACCGTCGATAGGCGATGAGTAATCAAAACCGCCGATTGTCCTTCCAACAATTCCCGAAACTTTTTAAACACCTCATACTCTGCTTTAGGATCGAGAGCTGACGTGGGTTCATCGAGAACAATCACCTGAGAGTCGCGGAGAAACGCCCGCGCAATAGATAGCTTTTGCCATTGACCAATACTGAGTTCTTCTCCCGTTGCAAAGCGTTTTCCTAGCAAATTATCATAGCCTAAAGGCAGCGTTTCAATAACTTCATCTGCCCCCGATCGTTTTGCCGCTTTAATAATGCGTTCATCGTCGGAGGGACATTCAAGATTTCCCAGCCAGATATTTTCACGAGCGGTTAGGTGATATTTAGCATAGTCTTGGAAGATAACGCTAATTTGCTGGCGCAGGTCCCGAACTTTCAACTCTCGTAAATCAATACCATCCATGAGGATTTGACCTTCTGTGGGGTCATACAGACGGCAAAGAAGTTTAATTAAGGTTGTTTTGCCCGAGCCATTTTCTCCAACGAGAGCAATCACTTCTCCAGGTTTGATATGAAATGACGCATTTTTAATGGCTTCCCGTTGACTATTCGGGTAATTGAAGTCAACATTGTTAAACGAAATCCCCTCTTTCATAGGAGACGGAATCGGCTGTGGGGACGCTGGATCGACAATTCTCGGTTTAATGTTGAGAAATTCAAATAAATAAGCCAGATAACGATTATCTTCGTAAAGACCTGCAACCCCTTGAAGGACTTGCCAAAGGGCATCATAGGCTTTACGGAAGGCTTGGTTATACAAGACCAAGTCACCAACAGTGATATTGCCCTGAACCGTTTGATAGGCAATATAAGCATAAATCCCCCAGGTTGCGACGACAGAAATAAGGGTCGTAAAAAAGTCCGCCGAGGCGCGACGCAGGGCGATTTGCAGCCGTTCTTCCCGCAGTCGCCAACGCAATTTCCGAAAGCGGCGGGAGAAGAGTTCACCGAGTTGAAAGAGGCGAATTTCTTTCGCGTAATTATCACTAACAATTAAGCTGTTGTAATAGGAGGCTTCCCGTTGGGTGGCCGTCCGTCGTTGCAACCAGGCGTGAATCTCGCGGACGAAGGCTAAGCGAACCAGAATTCGAGGAATGACGGGAATAATCAAAACGCCACCAATGAGCCAGTTGAAGCTGAGGAGAGTCCCGCCCATGGTGGCCAGTTGTACGAGGTTACTACCAATTTGCTCTAGGCGATTGAGCAGCCGCATGGGGACGTTGTTGGCTTCATTACGGGCGCGTTCGAGGATGTCGTAGTAGCTGGGATTTTCGTAATGTTCGAGATCGACGGTGATGGCTTTATCGTGGATAATCTCGTAGAGGCGATCGGAGACGACTTGTTGCTGATATTGATTGACGAGGCGGCCAACGGAGGTAAGGAAAGCGGCGGCTAGGTTCACCAAACCCATCGCAATCACCAGGGGAGCGATGCGACGAAAGGCATCTTCGGGGTTGCCGGCATCAAAGCCCGTGGTGATGTTGTCGAGGAGCAGCTTCATGATGTAAAGCCGCGTGATGGGAATGCAGCTTTTGGTGATGGTGATACTGCTGCGGGCGACAGTCCACCAGGGACCGCTATTCCAGACAATTTGGATCGCCCGTCCGAGGTGAATGACACGTTCGGATTCAAAGTCTAAGAGGTGACGGGTGCGCATAGTGAGAATTAGGGGGAGTAAGCCAGGTTATAGGGCCAGGTTAGGGGTTAATATGTTCCTCGGGTAGGGATATCTCAAGTAACTCTTGGAGTTGACGAGTATGGGGTTCAAAGAAGGCTTGCAGCTCCTGACGAATATCGGGGTCACTGGGTTGGTATTGACCGGGATTGCGGTTGGTGGCTGAGGGGAGGGAGTAGGATGGAATGTCTAAAAACTCACAGAGACGATCTAGGGTCGCTTGAGGCTGTTGGAACAGGGTTTCGCTAAAGATAATGTGAATTTGCTGGCGCGGGAAACAGGAAAACCAGCGGGTTAGGGGGGGAACATAGAGGCTGCTGGCGAGGTAGTTATTGAGTTTGTTGGGGTCATGGCTGTTGCTGTCGAGTTGCTGACGGTGCGATCGCAAGGCGTCCCCTAGAGACCGCTGTTCAACCCCTTCACGACAGGCATGGTGGTAGTGAGAAATGGTACGGTCAACGGGGTTCCGCAACACGGCTACGATTTTCATGTTGGGATAGGTTTGAGCCAGCCGTTGGGGCGCGTTTTGATGGGAAAAATAGGTGGGACTGGCATCGCCGCTGATGTAAGTGCCGGAATCGGGTAGTGAGGCAAAATGGGCTAGATACCAGTCTAATCCCCGTTGATATCGCCAAGACCAAAAATCAATTTCTTTGCGGGCGCTCGGGACAATCTGGGGATGATGACTGAGGTAATGGTACAGGGAGGTGGTTCCCCCTTTCATGACGCCGATGATGGTGAACTGGGGGCTAGATGGGGCTGAACCAAGCTGGAGATGGGGTTGGAGATGGGCTAAATCGGGGCGATCGCGCTTGAGGCGGTTTTCCACCGCGCGACGATACCAGGGACGGGCGGCCTGGAACTGTCCGAGGCGGGTTAGGGCTTCGGCGAGGTTTAAGGCGCAGGTTCGCTCCTGGGGATGCTGTTGGGCGAGGGTTTCGAGGATATCCACGAGTCTTTCTCCCCAGGCGGCGATACCCGGTTGATGGGGCTGTTCCAGGATAGCCCAGAGTTGGAAACGGCTCAGCCAATCTTGGTTAGGTTTAGCTTGAATTGCCCGAGAGAAGGCGGCTAATGCGGCTTCTTGCTTGTGCTGTTGCAGCAGTTGTAGGGCAATGTCATCGAGGGGTTGCTCGGCGGTATTGGGGGAGGTGATTTGATGATAGAGAAGGCTTAGGTTTCCCCTGAGTCGATGGAGGAAGGGGGAGAGTTTCATAGGAAATTTGGGGTGGCCATGGTTGAGGATGATCCTGTTGAACTTACCAGCTAAACTCACAATCGAGTAAGGCTTGTAACTTCTGGTTATAGGGCTTATAAAAGGCTTGTAGTTCTTGACGAATGTCTGCCTCTGCCGGTCGATAGGACCCAGCATTGTATTTCCGATGGTCGGTTAGGGGATGAGCGTCGAGGTTTAGGAATTGATAAACCTCCTGAAGACTGGCAGAGGGGTTTTGATAAAACGCTTCACTTTCGAGGAACAGGAACTGCTCACGGGGAAATAATGAAAACCAATGTTGGATAAATTCGACGTATATCCCTCGGGCGAGATAATTACTGGGTAAATCCCAGGCATTTCCTTGGTTTTCTAATTCCTGTTTGGCGGCGGCGATCGCCTCGGGCAAGGGTAAGGTTTCTTGTTGTCGTCGCACCCAGTGATAATAGTGAGAAATCGCCCGATCTACGGGATTTCTGAACAACACCATAAATTTGACATTGGGCAGAAATTCGCGGATTCGTTCTGGTGTCACGTAAAAGTCCAAATATCCAGGACAGGCTTCCCCCGTTAGAAATTTTCCTGCTTCGGGTAGCGGCGGAAAATGAGCAAAGTACCAATCATGACCTCGTCGGTATTTCCAGGACCAAAATTCAACTTCTTTGCGAAGTGCGGGAATGATATTCGGATGTTGTGTTAAATACATATAGAGGGAGCTAGTTCCCGCTTTTTGCGCCCCTAAAATAATAAAATCTGGCTTTGTTTTGAGGTCGGTTCTGTCTGGATTAGCCTCACACAATTTTGCTAATTCTGGGTAAGGCTTTGCTAATTGACGTTGCAAGGCCTGTTTATAGTAGGGTAGAGCCTCACTGATTTTGTCTTGATGGCTGAAGGCTTCCCCTAAATTAATATAAACTTCGGTGCTGTTGGGATGTTTTTTTAATGCTTGTTTATAGGCTGCTTCTGCCTCAGGAAGTTGCTGTTCAGCTTTGAGAGTTCTCCAAAAAATAAAGTGATAAAACCAAGAAAATTCGGGATTAACTTCGATAGTTTTTAGATAAACTTGACTCAAGGTTGAGGTATCGTTGAGACGTAATAATACCCCGGCGTAGTCATACAACAGTTGAAAGGGAGGATTTTGGGATTTTGCTGAGACTTCAATTGCGTTTTGATACGCCTTAGCACTCGCTGACCACTGGTTTAACGTACTATACGTTTTAGCCAAATTATGATGACTTTCAAAGCAATTGGGGGCGAGTTTTATTGCCTCTTTATAGGCGTTAATTGCACCCTGATAGTCTTGTTGATGTCCGAGAGCATCCCCTAAGTTATGATGGGACCAAGAAAACTCTGGATTGAGGGCGATCGCCTGCCGATATGCCGCCGCCGCCGCCTCAAATTTTCCCTGTTGTTGCAGGACATCTCCTAACTCATGGTGAGCGAGGGCGATCGTTTTATCCAACGCAAGACAACGACGAAATGATGCCTCAGCCTCAGACCACTGTTGCTGCTGTAGTTGAAGTTTAGCCAAATGATAATGGGGCCAAGGATTGTTAGGGTGAATGCGAGTTAAAACCCGCCAATAGACCGACTTCAATTGCCGTGGACGAGTCGTTAACCAAGTCCGACCCCGCCGTAATTGTGATTTAATTTTCGCTTTCATGGTTAAACGGTCTAGGTTAAGCAAGTTGCAGTTGAGTGGACGTTAAGGTCAAGCCTTTCACGACACATCCATCGGAACATCCATTTTGGTGTATCCCAACAAATCCCCATGTAATCGGGGAAAGGTGGGAAATCGTTGTAACACCGATTGAGTCCAAGCTGGGGGACAAAAAGCGGTGATGAGAATCCGTAGCCAGAGTTTAATCACAAAACGGCGTTCTTGCCAGAGTTGAGGTTCATACTGTAGCACTGTCCAAAACAGTCGTATGGCTAACCGGCCTTGTTGCGGTTTCGGGTCTCCCTCTAGGGCTTTGAAGGTGAGATATTTATAGGAGTTGGCGTAGGTTTGGGCGCGATAGGCCGGCAGATACTCTGGGGTTTTGGCAAAGGGTGGAACCTCAGGTGCGCGTTCAAAGGCGGCTTCTAAAACTCGCAATTGCGATCGCTCCATGCGCACGACATTCGCCGATTGGGAGGTGGGAACCTGTCGATAGCGCAACTGAGGCTTCTCCACAGCCACGAAATGAAACTTCTCCGCCAGCCGCAACCACATATCTCGATCTTCGGCCGGAGGAAAATCAGGATTAAACCCCCGAACTTGATAAAACGCACCCCGCCACATCATCGCATTGGAACCGCCAGCAATGAAATCACTTAGCAAAAGTTTAGGATACACATAGCCATTGCTGGTGTACTCACAACCGCGCTGGAGAAAGCGGCCCGAGATATCAATCCAATCGACCCAACTATAGGCGATCGCCGGCTGACGGGTCTGATAAAGGGATTCAGCAGCGGCCGGAGGCTGCCAATCGACGATGGCGCGATATTGGGATTCAAGTTTATCTCGGGTCCAGAGGTCATCGGAATCTAGGAAGGCGAAAAACTCTCCGATGGCGTGACACGCGCCGCGATTACGACTTTCTCCCTGGCCCGCATTGGGGTAAGAGAAGAGTTTGAGGCGAGGGTCGTCGATCGCCTTGACGGCGGCGACGGTGTTATCCGTTGAACCATCATCGATGACGATAATTTCAAAGTCAGTCCAGGTTTGAGCTAAAACTGATTCTAGGGTTTCGCCGATGGTGTCTTGGGCGTTGTAGGCGGGGATAATGACGGAGATGGCGGGATAGGGACGCGATCGCGTGTGTTGGAAGAGATCTTCAACCTGAGGTGCCAGTGAACCCGCCTCACACAGACGAGTCGCCAGGCGGGGAGCATTATCCTGGTAAATACGGCAGAGGGTTTGTAAGTCCGTCAGTAGGGTTTGGTAGCGGTGAGCTTGAGGGTCCCAACGTTCGATGTTTTGCAAAAACCCCAACGCCAGGCGGCAGTTTTCCGGGGTTAGGGGAGGCTGTAAGGCGCGATAACTGAGGTATTGGTACAGATTGGTAAAACTTTGCGATCGCAGGGTCTGTAGGGCTTGTGGGGCATCCCTAAACGCCCGTTCTAACACCGTTAGACAGGCTGTTTCCTGTTGCTGCAACTTCGAGGACATGGAACTGGCGCTAACCCGATAATAAACCTGAGCTTCGGGGACACAGACAAAGAAATAACGGCGGGCCAGTTTCAGGAAAAAGTCCCAATCCTCGGCAGCGGGGAGAGACTCATCAAATCCCCCCACCTGGCGAGCGGCCTCCGTGCGAATTAGGGCATTAGAGCCACTTTCAAGGAAATCCGCCAGTAGCAAATGAGCCAACGCATCACCGTCGAGGGTCAGATGACTGCCGGCTTTGAGGACGTTGCCGGACTCATCAATATAGTCGGTCCAACTGTAGGCCACACCGTAGAGCGATCGCAGATTGGCGTGAGTCTCGGGGGGACAGGTCAACTGTTGATATTGAGCCTCTAGCTTCCGGGGATGCCAGAGATCATCAGCATCGATAAAGGAAATATAAGTTCCCCGCGCCTCCTGTAAGCCCCGATTACGACTCGCCGCCAGTCCAGCATTGTCGTAGGCCAGCCGTCGCAGTCGATAGTCGCTGATGCGATCGACGATCGCCGCCGTATTATCGGTACAACCATCGTCGATGATGAGTAGTTCAATATCAGTGAAAGTTTGCTCCAACACCGAGTCGATCGTGGCCGCGATGGTCGCTTCGCCGTTGTAAACAGGGACAACCACCGTAATCAGCGGTGTGGGGGTCACTTGCAGGGTAGCGAACCAGCGATGGCTGAGGTTTAAGCGGTCTCCCGTGGCCAATCGTCGGTAGGTCTCGACAATTAACGCTCCCTCATGTTGGATACTGGGGTCATCTTGATACAGAGTTTTAAGAATAGGTGGCAGTTCAGCGGCCAGGTCTGGGGTCAGGGAATCGCACAAGGCACGGGCCAAGAGATACTTGTATTGGTTATGTTGAGCCTTGCTCTGAAGGTCTGGCGGGTCCTCTGGAGTGACCAGGGTGGCGAGGGTTTCCTCTAAGGCTTGTCGCAACTGTTGCCATTGGCTCAAAGTTGGGCTGGTCCAGGGGGCCAGTTCCACTAACGTCTCGTCGAGGGTGATGGCCTGGAATTGTTCAGTCAAGGCCACAGCCAGCCGCCAGCCGCCGCAGAAGAGGTCGGATTCCTCAAGTTCTAATCTCTCCCCAGCTACGGCCAACCAGGCTTCCCGGCGAATCAGGGGATTTGATAAGGTTTGCCAATGGTAGTAGAGCCGCAGAGCGTCATAGAGTGTTGCTGAGGGAGCGTCTGGGGGGATGGTGGGGATGGGGAGGGGGTTGCCATCCTGAGAGACTTTGCTGGTCGCGATCGCCGTCTGAGGGTCGTCAGCGGCGGCCAAGGCGGCCACCTGTCGGCTCAGTTTCTCTCGCTGCCAACGATCTCCCGGCTGAATCCAGGTAATCAGCTCGCCTCGACTCTGGGCCACGGCTTGCTCAAGGACTGTTAAATTGCTGTTTGGGGAGGGGTCAATCCAGCGTAATCGTGAGTCGTCGAGTGGCTCTGAGACGCTCTCAGTCTCCCTCGCTCCGATACAAATTAGTTCAAACTCTTGATAGGTTCCCGCCAAAACCGACTCCAGACTCGCTCGGGTTTCGGCTGAGTCTAAGTCCGTCGGGAACGCGGTACAGATTACAGAAACGAGGGACATGAATCGTCAAGGCTGGGAGAGGGACAGGCAGACACGCAGGTCTTAGAGGACAGGATACAGCGGTTATACCCTATCATCAGCGTGAACGTCAGCGTCATGCTGTCGAACAGCTCGATATCACTCAATAGTTCCCGAACGGTTAGGTTAGGAGAATGACATGATGAAAGTTGCCTATTTAAACTATTTTGATTTGTTGAACCCGCAAAGTTGGACTCGCTCGGAGTATGGTTTTATTTATACGAATTACAATAAGGCAAAAAGTTTAGAATCCTTTGCTGAGGTTAACTATATTTGTGCATTGGATTATCAACTGTCTCCTTGGCGTAACCGTCAGGTTAACGTCAAACGTTGGTGGTATGAGTCGGTCTGCAAGCAACGCTATGTGCATTGGGCAACGCCCCATTTGGGCGCTTCGTTGGCAAAACAAATTCAAGAGCGGTTACGGAATGACCCGGTTGATTTAATTATTGGCTCTGATACGACGTTAGTCTCTCAGTTACGGGTAGATGTCCCGGTGATTCTCTGGGCCACGAATTTGTTTACGCCGTTGTTAGATCGTTATCCTGATTATCAGAATCTCTGTGGGGAGACGATTCGAGGATTTAAAGATTTCGATCGCCAATCGGTAAAAACTTGCCAGCGTTTTGTTTTTCCCTCTCATTGGGCGGCGGATAATGCCCATGAGCAATATGCTGTCCCCAGAGAGTGTATTGATGTGGTTCCCTATGGGGCGAATTTAGCGGATGAGCCGAGTTTAGAGCGGGTGAAGACGGCGATCGCCCAACGCTCTGAGGCAACTCTAAATTTACTGTTTGTGGGGGTAGATTGGCAACGGAAGGGGGGCGATTTGGCGGTGGCGATGGCGGGGCGGCTGAACCAGCAGGGGATTCCCACTCAACTGACTTTGGTGGGGGGGCGGGTTCCTCAAGAGGTTGAGGCGTTGTCGTATGTCAGCTCAGTCGGCTTTATTGACAAGTTCAGTGAGGCGGGGGCCATGGCGATGGCGGAATTGTTTGAGCGATCGCACCTGCTAGTATTACCCTCGGAAGCCGAAACCTATGGCAATGTTCTCTGTGAAGCCAATGCCTTTGGGGTTCCGGTTTTGGCGACGGCGGTTGATGGCATCCCGACGATTGTAGAGAACGATCGCAATGGACGGACGTTTCCTCGCCATGAGTTTGTTGAGGGAGCGTCGAGGTATGTCCAGGAGTTGTTTGAGGAGCGCGATCGCTATCTCAATCTTGCCTATCAAGCCCGTCGTGAGTATGAGCAGCGTCTAAATTGGCGGGTGGCAGGCCAGACGATGGCCGCAATTCTCGGTCGATGTTTTTAAACGCGACCATCTCTTGGGCGGGGCGGCGATCGCCGTTGCAACTGATGCGACGCGGGGCGGGCCGGGTTTTCACCTCGAAGCCATGATGCTGGTACAAGGCTAAAATCCTCTCCGTTGCTTGGTTTGAGGCAATGACCGGAACCGCTTGCTCGGCCAGCCAACGGGCTAAGCGTTCTTGATCTTCCCAGCCGAAGCCACCACTGGAATATTGGCGAAATTCTACGTCATAGGGGGGATCGGCATAGATAAAATCTCCGTCTTGGATGGCTAAGTCCTCAAAATCTGAGTTTTGAAACTGCCAATGGCGGAACAGGGGCTGATACTCCCGAAAGTCTGTTTTATAGTTTATTTTTTTATATCGTCCAAATGGCACATTAAACAGGCCCTTGCGGTTGAACCGACAGAGGCCATTAAATCCGGTTCGGTTTAGGTAGTAAAAGAGTTGTGCAGCTTCGGCGGTGTTGTCCTGTTTTTGAGTGATTAAAGAATTGAAGTTTTTGCGATATTCATAGTATGTATTTGAGTCATTTTTGGTTTGAATGATAATGTCGAGTCCTTGCTGAATCCAAGAATAAAAGTTAATTAAATGGGGGTTAATGTCATTGAGCAAAGCCTGTTTTGGAGCGAGTCCGAGGGCGATCGCCAACCCACCACAAAATGGCTCAACCAGCCGCCCTGTCGAATGTTTTGCCCAATAGGGTTTCAGGCTATCCACCAGCCACCGTTTCCCACCCGCCCATTTGAGGGGTGGGGTGAGGGAGACTTTAACTAAATTAAAATCGGCAGACATAGTGGTAGATTTCATGAGTAGTTGCTTACGTGGATGCTGACCAAAATTCAGTAATTCTTGGCTGCAATTTTAAGCTTATTTGCTGTCCTGAACTTGAGTGATAACCATAGCAGATTCCGGTGAAAATCTGAACCTCCTTGGAGAGAAAGACGAGCCAAGGCTTACCTCTGGGGAGGGGCGATCGCCCAGACTCATAAATGTCAAAGTTTGACAAGGGGTTTCTTAGGCATCGTCAAAAATCGTCAAAAAAAGCAACACTCTGTTACTTTAGGCACAAATCGGCTGAGAGGCTGCGGGGATTTCGAGGGGATTTCGACCAGAGTGGTTGTCGATCGCCACCGCGACTGTTAATATTGGTAAAGAATCTAAAAAATTGGGAAACACAGGCTGCTATGGGTCGCGTTGGCGTTCTTCTGCTGAACTTGGGAGGTCCGGACAAGCTCGAAGATGTCCGACCATTCCTCTACAACCTATTCTCCGATCCCGAGATTATCCGCCTACCCTTCTCCTGGTTGCAGAAACCGCTGGCGTGGATGATTTCAAGCCTGAGAACCCAAAAATCTCAGGAAAACTACCAACAAATTGGTGGAGGCTCACCCCTGCGCCGGATTACAGAAGAACAGGCCCGCGCCCTGGAAGCGACGCTAAAACAGCGGGGACATGACACCCAGGTTTATGTGGGGATGCGTTACTGGAATCCCTTTACCGAGGAGGCGATCGCCCAGTTGAAGCGAGACCAACTCGAAAAATTGGTGATTTTGCCCCTGTATCCGCAATTTTCCATCAGTACCAGTGGCTCAAGCTTCCGACTATTGGAACAACTATGGAAGGAGGATGAGCAACTCCAGAACCTTGATTATACCGTCATTCCCTCCTGGTACGATCGCCCCGGGTATCTCAGCGCCATGGCCGATCTGATCGCCCGAGAACTTGATCGCCTCCCCAACCCGGACCAAGCCCATATTTTCTTCAGCGCCCATGGGGTTCCCCGCAGTTACGTCGAGGAAGCCGGCGATCCCTACCAAGAAGAAATTGAGAAATGCACTGAGGGGATTATGACCACCCTCAATCGCCCCAATCAGTACACCCTAGCCTATCAAAGTCGCGTCGGTCCCGTAGAATGGCTGCAACCCTATACCGAGGATGCGATCGAGAACCTAGCCGCCGAGGGTGTCAATACCCTGGTGGTTGTTCCCATTAGCTTTGTCTCAGAACATATCGAAACCCTGCAAGAAATCGATATGGAATATCGGGAAGTGGCCCAAGAAGCCGGAATTGAACATTTCCATCGCGTTCCCGCCCTCAACACCCATCCCATGTTCATCGAGGACTTAGCCGACTTAGTCGAAGAAGCCAGCCAAGCCCCCAGTATCAGCTTTGACGGCGTCATGCACCCTCCCAAGAAAACCAAGTTCTATCCTCAAGAACGTTGGGAATGGGGTCTAACCGCCTCCGCCGAAACCTGGAATGGTCGTCTGGCCATGTTGGGATTCCTGGCCTTGATGGCGGAGTTGATTACCGGCTATGGTCCCCTGCACTTTGTCGGACTGCTATAGGGACAAGAAGGGAACAGGGAACAGGGAACCCCGGAACAGGGAACAGACAAGAGGTCGGGGATTCTCTCGCAATTCAGAGTGTCCTAAGACAATCTTCAATTGCTATGTAAACAGCAACCCATCGCCAAACCCCAAAAACCCCCCTCCGCGTCTGGGAGGGGGGTTTTTTAAAATTACAGAACGATGAAATGTCGAGTTACAGCCTCTGTAATGGATTGTTACTGGGTTGTTTAACCGTCGAGACAAAACTAATCCCTAGGCTGCACAGAGATCGTTGATGATTTGCACCCGTCCGCGAACCACGGAACGGAGGAGGCGGTTGGCGGACCGGCGATCGCAATCGTCGAGGTTTTCATCTAAGGTGGCGGCGAGAAGACCGTAGCGATCCGAAAGAGTGAGGGTTCCAGTGTCGGTGACGGAAGCGAGAATGGCAGAGATGGCGCCGGGGAGAAGTTGAACTTGGGGAATCATGATGTCTTTGGCTGAACTCGATACTCTTATTATGGCGTTGATAGGTAGCCGTTACCGTGACTCAACCGGGGTCGCCTCCGTGATTCTACAGACGATCTTGTGTGACCGGGGACAGCGTCAGGGGTGATGCCCATCACCCCCACATCGAGGCGAGTCACCCTCAACCCCCAAAAACCAAGCCTTCCTTCGGTCATCAAGTCTTAACTTGACTCTCGTGCTTTAGACTCATTCTCATCTCAATTCCCTAGCTAATTTCCTCACTTCCCGGTCAATCTAGGGAAAAGTATAAAACTCATTCTCATTCTCAAATTCAATCAAGGGAGTATCTGGGGCTGGGTTTCGGTGAATTGGTATCAAATGTAACAAGAAGCCCTCACTAAAGCGTTTAAGTTAATGCCACACTCACAGCCATTCCGACCTCAAACCCCATCGTAAGATGTTGTCATGTACTCAGTGAATTTAACCGATGGCTTGAGTAAGGTTTAATCCCATCAAAACTCACATTATTGACCGCTATCAGGCTTTATTTTTATGCCAGAAACTCTTTTCAAAGTTGATTTAACCAAGCCGATGAACGAACAGGAACTGCCCGGTCATAACCGCTGGCATCCTGACATTCCCGCTGTTGTTTCCGTGAACCCCGGTGATGTCTTTCGCATCGAATGTAAAGACTGGACCGACGGCCAAATTAAAAATAACGATGATCCCAGCGACATTCGCGATGTCAACTTGGATGTGGTTCATGTCCTCAGTGGACCCATTCACGTCAACGGGGCCGAACCCGGAGATATTCTAGTTGTCGATATCCTTGATATTGGTGCCTTACAAGGAGATGAATGGGGATTTACGGGGATTTTTGCCCGCAACAATGGCGGTGGTTTCCTAACCGACCATTTCCCCGAAGCCGCTAAAGCCATCTGGGATTTGCAAGGAATTTATACCCAATCTCGCCATATTCCAGGGGTTCGTTTTGCGGGGATTACCCACCCTGGGTTAATTGGTTGCGCCCCCTCCCACGAACTCCTCGCCGAATGGAATCGCCGGGAAAAGGCCCTCGTAGATAAAGGAGGTCCCACCTGGAAGCCTGAGATTCCGCCCTTGGCGGCCCTTCCTAACCCAGATCAAGCCATTTTAGGAACCCTTCCCGCTTCAGAGTTTGACCGAGTCGCCGCCGAAGCGGCCCGCACCGTTCCTCCTCGGGAACATGGGGGCAATTGTGATATTAAAAATCTATCGCGGGGGTCGCGGATTTACTTCCCCGTCTATGTAGAAGGGGCAAAACTTTCGATGGGAGATATTCACTTCTCTCAGGGAGATGGTGAGATTTCCTTCTGTGGCGCGATCGAAATGTCGGGCTATATTGACCTCCATGTGGATATCATCAAAGGGGGAGTCGAGAAATACAGCATGGTCAACCCGATTTTCAAACCGGGTCCAGTGGAACCTCATTATTCTGAATATCTGATTTTTGAAGGCATTTCTGTCGATGAGTTTTCCGGGGAACAGTATTATCTTGATGCCCATGTGTCCTATCGTCGGGCTTGCTTAAATGCCATTGAATACCTGAAGAAATTTGGCTTTACGGGGGAACAGGCCTATTTATTGTTGAGTTGCGCCCCCGTGGAAGGTCGCATTAGTGGCATTGTGGATATTCCCAATGCGTGTTGTACGTTGGCCTTGCCTACAGCCATTTTTGATAAAGACATTTTACCAACTTAGCAACCTAGTTTACAGGTGTACGTCTATGCCTTTGTATGAGTATCGATGTTCTCAATGTGGGGAGTTTGACGCTTGGCGGACGATTGCTAACCGAGATCAAGCCCCCCCTTGTCCGAGTTGTGAGAGTCCGTCGCAGCGAATTTTTGCGGCGCCAATGGTGAATTTGAATAGGGGAAGTTTGGGTCGCTTGACGGGGGATTCTGAACCGCGATTGGTGACGCGGGAACGGGAACCAAAGACCCCTCGTTATCAGCCGTCTCGCTGCGATCGCCCCTGGATGTTAGGTCACGCTAAATACTAATCTCTGGATTAAATGATCTAGGGTTTCATGAGTTAAGTTACGATCGCCTTCACCGGCGATCGTAACTTTTTTTGTGAGTTGACTCAGAATTCAACAGTGACAGGGCATCTATTCAGAGGGCGATCGAGCGACTTTGAGCGCAAAAAATACGCTATCATGAGGATGTAGGCTTATGGTAAGACATTACGATGATCATCTTTAGTAGCCAGGCTGAGATTGCGCTGCGATCGCTCCTTCCGAGCGATCGACAACGGATTGACCATTTCTTACCCCAACTCGATGGCTTTTCTGAACGAAATTCGGTCAATCATCGCGTCAAGCTGTTGGAAAGTGAAGGTTTAGAAAACCTTTACATGGCTCGTGTGTCTCCCAATTTTTGCATTGTTTTTCGGCAGATCAGTGAGGGAGTTGAAATTGTAGATATCTTCAAACAAGAGCGCTTTGAAAATTTAAAAAAAGCTTATAAGCTGACATCGTGAAATATTTTGAAGATATTGATTTAAATATAGCTCTATGTCGGCAAGAACTTGATGATCTAAAACAACATCTTGACAATAAGAATGAACTGAGGGAAAGACGGGATGTACTGCCGTTCTTCCGGGAGCGCAGGCACCTATCAGCGTTTATTGGCTCGTATTTTCCATACATAGATCAGTTTGATAAAATTGCTTATGAATATGACATTTTCGGTGATTTTAAAGCAGATTTAGTCGTCGGTGATTCAAACTCTAGCTGGTACGGATTTGTGGAATTTGAAGGTGCCACAGAAAACAGCGTTTTTCAATTTAAAGGCTCAAAATCGACTCCCGACTGGTCTCGACATTTTGAGCATGGGTTTAGCCAGGTGTTAGATTGGTTTTGGAAGTTGTCATCCCAAGAATACGAACGAGAGTTTACCTATCGTTTTGGAAAAGATTTTGCCGGTTATGAAGGAATGCTCATCATTGGCCGCTCTCAAGACCTTCAACCACGAGAACAGGATCGCCTTCGATGGCGACGAGATCGATTAATGGTGAACTCGAAACATATCTACTGTGTCACATTTGATGAACTGTATTCTACATTAAATACAAGGCTAACACTCATCGAGCGTTATCATGTCGTGAATCCAGATGAGTCACTTTAACGAACATACACTCGCTAAACAACCTAAGTTTTATTATGCACCGGATTGCTGCAACTCCTGGCGGTTGGACTCCTGATAGTGATGGGGTCATTTACATCCAACAAACCCCCGCCCCCATCGTCTTTATCACCGCCGCTGATACTGATATTCAAACCCTCTGTGTCGCCCGCCAACAACTTCCCGCTGACTTCCCCGAGATGCGGGTGGTGAACCTGCTGCAACTGCAACAGCAACTCACCCTGGATACCTACGCCGACGAGGTGTTGTCTCAGGCCAAGCTGATTATCCTGCGGCTGCTGGGGGGACGGGCCTATTGGAGTTATGGCTTAGAGGTGTTGCGGGAAACCGTCGAAATGAGCGGGAGTCATCTCATTGTTATGCCCGGTGATGATGGCATTGACCCGGATTTATGTAGTCATTCTACTCTGCCGCTGACCATTGTGAATCGGCTTTGGCAGTATTTTAATGAAGGGGGAGTTCGCAACTTTTGTAATGGCCTGAAATATGCCCAGGATAAGTGTTTAGATGGGGACAATTATCCCCCAGACCCGCAATCTGTGCCTCGGGTGGGACCCTATCCGGTGGCTGAGGTGAAGGATGCGATCGCCCGTGTGGGGATTATCTTTTACCGCGCCCATTATCTCTCCTCAAATACAAAACCCATTGATGCCCTTTGTCAAGCCCTAAGTCAACAAAATTTACAACCCGTTCCCCTCTATATTTCCTCTCTGCGAGATATGCAGGTTCAAGACCAAGTCATTGAGGTATTTTCTCAGGTTGACCTAATCCTTAATACCACCGGATTTTCCCTAGCTAAACTCGATCGCGAACAGCCCAATCTTGACCTCTGGCAAACTCTCAATCGCCCCGTGTTTCAGGTCATCCTCAGTGGTGGTGGCCGGGAACAATGGGACCGTGAAGTCCGGGGATTGTCGCCGCGAGATGTGGCCATGAATGTGGCCTTACCCGAAGTCGATGGCCGGATTATTACCCGGGCCGTGTCGTTCAAACAAATGTCCGAAAAAGACGATCGCCTCGAAACCGAAGTCGTCCGCTATGAACCCGTCGGCGATCGCATCCACTTCGTCGCTGAACTGGCAAAACATTGGGCCAACCTCATCAAAACCCCCGTTAACCAGCAACGGATTGCCCTGATTTTGCCCAACTATCCCAACAAAGACGCGCGACTGGCCAATGGTGTAGGTTTAGACACCCCCGCCAGTACCGTAGAAATCCTCAAACGCCTCAAAGCGGCAGGCTATTGCATCCCAGACGCGCCCCAAACCTCCGAGGACTTAATGACGCTTCTCACCTCCGGCGTCACCAATGACCCCGAAAGTCAGCAAATGCGCCCCGTCTATCAAACCCTCTCTCTACAAGACTATCAACGGGCGTTTCAACACCTCCCCGCCGCTGTCCGTGAGGGAATTGAACGCCGCTGGGGGAAACCCTCTGGGGACTTTGCGATCGCCGGCATCCAACGGGGCCATCTCTTCATCGGCATCCAACCGGCCCGAGGCTACGATCGCGACCCCAGCCTAAACTACCACGCCCCCGACCTCGAACCCACCCACGACTATCTCGCCTTCTACATCTGGCTACGACACCAGTTTCAGGTTCAAGCCGTCGTCCATGTGGGCAAACATGGCAACCTGGAATGGCTACCGGGCAAAAGTGTGGCCCTGTCGAATAGCTGTTACCCGGAAGCGGTCTTCGGTCCGCTGCCCCATTTCTACCCCTTTATTGTCAACGACCCCGGCGAAGGGTCCCAAGCCAAACGTCGCAGTCAAGCGGTGATTTTAGACCATCTCACGCCCCCAATGACACGGGCAGAACTTTATGGCAAATTGGATTGTTTAGAAGGCTTAATTGATGAATACTACGAAGCCGAAAGCTTAAATCCCACTCGTCTCAAAGACCTTTCAGGCCGCATTGAACGGCTAATTCAAGAAGAAAACCTCCATCGGGATTTAGGACTGAGTGAGGACTTAGAAGAAACAGTCCTCATGACTCAACTCGATGGCTATCTTTGCGAACTCAAAGAAGCCCAAATTCGCGATGGCCTACATATTTTTGGGGTCTGTCCTGAAGGAGACCCATTACGGGATTTAATCGTCTCCATTGCCCGCTGTCCCGGACGAGGACGAGTGGGCTTAACCCAAGCCCTGGCCCAGTCCTGGGGGTTGGACATTGACCCCCTCACCACCCCAGCCACAGACCCTTTAGAGGGGCGATTCCGCAATGTGGGGGATGCCGTGGCGGCGTTGGAAACGGAAGCGGCGCGACTGGTGGAGGGGATTATCGCGGGGAACCCCAGTCCGGTGGCTGCCCCAGTTCAGGAGTGCTTGCAGTGGATTGAAACGAGCTTATTGCCGGCCTTGCGAGGCTGCGATCGCGAACTGACGAACCTGGTTCGGGGCTTACGGGGCGAGTATATCCCCTCTGGGGCCTCGGGCGCACCCACTCGCGGCCGTCCCGAAGTGCTGCCGACAGGGCGCAACTTCTATTCCGTGGATATCCGCGCCATTCCCAGTGAAAGTGCTTGGGATGTGGGACGCAAAGCCGCAGAGGTCTTGATTGACCGCTATACCCAGGAAAACGGGGAATATCCCCAAACCCTGGGCTTATCCGTTTGGGGAACCTCAACCATGCGCACCGGGGGGGATGATATTGCCCAAGCCCTAGCGTTACTGGGGGTACAGCCAATTTGGGATGGTTTAGGGCGGCGTGTGGTGGATTTTGAGATTTTGCCCTTGTCGGTCTTGCAACGGCCCAGAGTGGATGTGACGCTGCGGATTTCGGGCTTTTTCCGGGATGCCTTTCCCAATTTAATTGACTTGTTTGATGCGGCGGTGGCGGCGGTGTCTCAGTTACCTGAGTCTCCTGAGGAGAATCCCTTGGCGGCCCAGGTGCAGCAGGAGTCGGCGTTTTGGCAGGGTGAGGGATTAAGTGAAGACAAGGCCCAACGGCGATCGCGCTATCGGGTGTTTGGGTCAAAACCGGGGGCCTATGGGGCCGGATTACAGGGGTTAATTGAGTCGCAAAATTGGTCTAGTGAAGCGGATTTAGCCCAAGCCTATATTAACTGGAGTAGTTACGCCTATGGGGGGCAGGGGGCGACCTCGGAACCTGAAGCCTTTGCGGCGCGATTGCAACAAATGCAAATTGTGTTGCAGAACCAGGATAATCGCGAACATGATTTGTTGGATTCCGATGATTACTATCAGTTTCAGGGGGGATTAACGGCGGCGGTGCGTCAGGCTCGGGGAACCTCGCCGGAAGTCTATTTTGGCGATAATTCTCGGGTGGAAAATCCCAAAGTGCGATCGCTGCGGGAGGAAATTGCCCGTGTCTATCGTTCGCGGGTGGTGAACCCCAAATGGATTGCTGGGGTGATGCGTCATGGCTATAAAGGGGCGTTTGAGATGGCCGCGACGGTGGATTTCCTCTTTGGCTATGACGTGACGACGGGGGCCGTTGAGGAGTTTATGTATGAGGGGGTGGCCCAAGCGTATGTGTTAGATGAGGCGGTTCAGGCGTTTGTGCAACAGAAGAATCCTTGGGCGTTACGGGATATGGCGGAACGATTGCTAGAGGCCCATCAGCGGGGACGTTGGGATTCGGCGAGTCGCCCGATGTTAGATGAGTTGCAACAGATTTCTCTGGAGGCGGAGGAGAAAATTGAAGCCACCTTATCAAATCAGAATGGGTGACGGGTTGAGGCCCTGTGTCTTAGCATCTCGGCGGGAAGCCCCGCGCTCTACCCAGTCGGGTGAGCGTCGGGATGAGAGCCAGGGGAAATGGAGGGGTTCGATGCCCCTCCATTTCCCGAATCGGAGGAGTCTTGCCGTTCGATGTATCGCCTCAAAACCGAAATGGTTACGCCCCCGCAACTGGCAATGAATTGACATCCTCCCACGCTAATTCAAAGAATATAGCGTGGGATTCCCACCATCACTCTGTCGGGGTTTCCTCTTTCTACGACTCGGCTTACCTTGAGGAG
>LJZT01000181.1 GCA_001314905.1 Phormidium sp. OSCR | reverse complement strand
ACAGATTCACAGATTCACAGATTCACAGATTCACAGATTATACATAGGAGATTGATCATCATGGCTCACCGTAATCGCGTCCAAAACCGATGCTGCACCCGTAAAGCCGCCATGTGCGGATTAGCAGGATTCCTCATGTTAGGAACCGTCGCTGCACCCTACGCTCACGCCGACGATATGAGTCCTCGTGAGACTCACATGAGTCAGCGCGGGCCGGGAGGCGGACGTCAAATGCGTTGGATTGATGAGTTGGACTTAACCCCGGAACAAACCGAGTCCATTCAAGCCATCCGCGATCGCTATCAACCACAAATTGACGCTCTTCGCGAGCAGATGCAACAACACCGCGATACCATGCACAACGCCATGGGAAGCAACGCCTCAGACGCTGAAATCCGTCAACAGCGTCAACAGATGATGGAACTGCGCAATGAGATGTCGGATTTGCGCTTTAACTCGATGATGGATATTCGCGGAGTTCTCACCGAGGAACAGCGAACCCAGGTGCGCGATTGGATGGAAGATCATCGTGGACAACGCGGACAACGCGGACGTGGCCGTGGAAATCGCGGCGGGAACGGTCCCGGAAATGGTCCCGGAAATGGTCCTGGAAATGGTCCCGGAAATGGTCCCGGAAATCCCGGTCAAGGTCGTGGCGCTGGGGGAATGCGCTAAGCCTAATCTACAGTGGGCAGGGTTGCCTGTACTCAAGCGTCCCCAAAATCCGGTAGGATCGCCATAAAGACATACTCGCGCCAGGAATGCTTTGTCGTCCCTGGCGTTTTTGCGACTTCATGAAATTCCTCGAACTCGTCCTACAAAACTTTGGTCCTTATATTGGACGACAAGAACTCAATCTACGCCCCATCGAAGCGGAAGGGGGGGAACTGGCCCCGATTATCCTCTTTGGGGGGATGAATGGCGGCGGTAAAACCACCCTCATGGATGCGATTCGCCTGGCCCTCTACGGACAACGGGCGCAATGTTCGACGCGGGGAAGTCTCAATTATGGGGATTTCCTCGCTCAATGTGTCAATCGTCATAGTGAACCCCACGCCAAAACCAGTATTGAACTGCTGTTTGAGCAGGTGGTGGACAATCGCCAGGTGCGCTATCGCATCATTCGCACCTGGGATCGTCATCCTAAGGAGGGGAGGGAAACTCTGGGGATTTACCAGCCGGATGGCCTGGGAAATAGTGATTGGAAGGATGAAGGCTTGTCAGAAACTTGGGATGAGTACGTCGAAACGCTACTTCCGTTGGGAATTTCTAATCTGTTTCTGTTTGATGGGGAGCAGGTGAAGGAGTTGGCGGAACTCGAGGCTCCGCCGCCGCTCGTGTCGGGGGCGATTAAGTCTCTGTTGGGGTTGGAGTTAGCCGAACGCTTGGCGGTGGATTTGGAGGTGTTGGTGAATCGCAAGCGCAAGACGTTGGCGGGGAAGAAGGAACGGGCGGAGATTGAGGCGATTGAGCGGCGTTTGGAGGAGGCTCAACAGGAACATCAGCAACTTCAGCAACAGGTTCAAGACTTAAAACGGGAGCGCCAGCACGCCCTGGAAGAAGAGGAACGAGCCACGGCGGTGTTTCGCGCTCAGGGGGGCAAAATTGCTGAGGAACGGGCGGCTCTGGAGGCTCAGCTGGGGAGTCAGAAACAGGAGGTGGAGCGTCATCGCGATCGCCTGCGGGAGTTGGCGGCGGGCTGTTTACCTCTGGTGGAGCTTCAGCCGTTGTTAATGATGGCTCAAAAACAAGGGGAATGGGAAGAAAAAGAACGTCGCGCTCGTTTGGTGCAGGGGACGATGCAGGAGCGGGATCAGCGACTGTTGGATCTGTTGCAAGGGTTGGGATTGACGAAACCGAAGTTGCAGACGGTGCAGGAGTTTCTACGGGAGGATGGCCCTGAGACAGAGGATGAGGCGGCGCTGTGGTTGGGGTTGAGCGATCGCCAGTTGCAGGGATTGGGGGCGTTGTTGGGCGATCGCCTCGGGGATGGGTTGCGTCAAACTCAGACGACGCAAGAACACTTACAAGAGGCGTTGGAGGCGTTAACTCGCACGGAACAGCTTATTGCACAGGCGGCTCCGAAGGAGGAGAGCGATCGCCTCTTACTGGCTATGACGCAGGCCCAGGGAAAACGCCAGAAACTCGATGCTACGCTGGAGTTGCGGGAACGGGAGGTTCAGCAGCGCGGGGCTGAAGTGGAACGGATTAAGAAGGAGTTGGCCAGTTATGGGGAACAGAATGTTGATCGCCAAAACGCCAATCACTTAATTGATAATGCGAAGTCGGTACAACGGACGTTGGCGCAATTCCGGGAACGGTTGACGTTGCGGAAACTCAATAAGCTGGAATTGGAAGTCACTGAATGTTTCCGCTATCTGTTGCACAAGTCGGATTTGGTGCATCGGGTGGTGATTGAGGCGGAGGACTTTCGCTTACTGTTATATGATCGTCAGGGGCAGATGGTTCCCAAACATCGCCTCTCAGCCGGGGAAAAGCAACTGTTGGCGATCGCCTTCCTCTGGGGATTAGCGCGGGTGTCGGGCCGTCAGCTTCCGGTGGCCATTGATACTCCTTTGGGCCGCTTGGATTCGTCTCACCGCCAAAATTTGGTGGAACGCTATTTCCCGGCGGCGAGTCATCAGGTGATTTTGCTGTCGACGGATACGGAGATTCGTGAACCTGAAGCGAACCAACTCCGAGAGTTTGGCGCGATCGCGCGGGAGTATCGCCTCGATTATGACCCCAAGTTGCAGCAAACTCGGGTGAAACCGGGGTATTTTGAGTTTGGGGAATAGGGAACGGGGAACAGGGATAACCCACCCCTGGCCCCTCCCAGGAGGGGAAGGGAACAGGGAATAGGGAACAGGGATAACCCACCCCTGGCCCCTCCCAGGAGGGGAAGGGAACAGGGAATAGGGAACACCGGAGCAGGATTGGAGATGAGTGAGTATTCTTGGAATTTTTGGTTTACGTTGCCGATTTATCCCTATGGACAGCGGCGGACGTTGCGGCGGGAGGTGGTGCGCGATCGCCTCTGGACGTTTGACCAACTTCAGGGGATTTTCTATGTGGTGGTTCCTATCCGCATGACGGTTCTTAAACTCGATGCGGGAGGATTGTTAGTCTATGCACCTATCGCCCC
>LJZT01000179.1 GCA_001314905.1 Phormidium sp. OSCR | reverse complement strand
ACGATAAATGGGGAAAGTCTTAGAAAAAATCCTAACGTTTCCGATGAGTCGATAAACCAGTCTGATGCCTTAATTAGCACAAACAAACTCACCGCAAATATACCTAACCAAGTGAGTAATTCTAACATTTTAAAATTTAAAGGATCTCCAACCTTTAATATAACGCTAAAATACACCAAAATAGCGACGAGCGCTAAATTTGGCCCAACGCTCGTCATGAAGATTTATGAAGAAGCGGTTTCCTAAAGAGTCCTAAAGAGAGTGAAACGTAGCCGGTTTGGGGGCCACTTCAAGACGATGACTCTGGATCTGATTCTTGGGTTGAGGCCTGATTCCGTGGCTTGTTGGACACACTAAAGGCGCGAAAATGTTGAGCTTGCTGTTCGATGCGGGCCGCGAGGCGATCGCAGACGAGATGACACAACTCAAAGGTGAGTTCATCCTCAACGCAATAGTAAGCTGAGGTTCCTTCAGTCCGTCGGCTGAGGATACCGGCTTGTAGCATCACCTTCAGATGTTTAGAGACATTGGCCTGACTGGTTTTGGTGGCTTCAACCAAGTCCTGCACACATCGCTCCTCATCGCGAAGCAGGTTGAGAATTTTCAGACGCATCGGTTCGCTGAGAATACTGAAATACTCAGCGACGTGTTTGGTAACTTCCTGGGGGATAGGCTGCTGCACAGGTTTAATCGGAGTGAACACCAACGGGGGAAACAGAGTTAGACTCCCGAGGGGGGAATCTCAAGAGACGAGAGTTAAGACAAAAGGCAAGAGTTATGCTGGTAAGACGCGCATTAAGGGCTGATTATACTCAACCGGTTCACCGTTTTCGACGAGAATCTCGATCACCTCACCGGTCACCTCAGACTCGACCTCATTCATCAGCTTCATGGCTTCAATGATACAAACTATTTGCTGACTTGAGATGCGATCGCCCACATCGACAAAAGGCGGCTCATCGGGGGCCGGTGCGCGGTAGAAGGTTCCCACCATCGGCGAGACAATTTCGACCCATTTGGCCGCCGCCGAGGGAGGAGGTGTGGGAGATGAGGGGGTCGCTGGAGTCTCCGCTGTCGGGGAGTCCGGCGCCGGAACCGGTTGCGGGAGCGTCATCATCGGCGCCGCAGCCGACACCACCCCGGATTCTTTGCGAATCGTCAGTTCTAAATCGTCATTCTTGAGTGTGAACTCAGAAATATCGGTTCCCTCTAAAGCCGCGATCAGTTCGCGGAGTTGGTTAAAATCCAATTGCACTGTTTTTTTATCCGTTCGTTTGAAAAGCTGTATCCGCACGAGACTGAGGCAACGAGACTGAGGCAAGGTTGCCCAAGAGTGCAACCTTTCCCCTTCGAGCAAAACTACTCCCGCCCCAAATAGCTATCGTTGCGGGTGTCAATTTTAATCCGTTCACCAATGGAAATAAACAGAGGGACCATCACCTGAGCGCCCGTTGACACAGTGGCGGGTTTTGTTCCTCCCGTCGCCGTATCCCCTTTGACACCTGGATCTGTTTCGGTCACTTCTAAGACAACTGAGTTGGGAAGTTCCACCTCAATCACTTTGTCATTCCAATAGATCACGTTAACATCCATTCCCTCGGACAGATATTTAGCGCCATCGCCAATCTGTTCAGGGCTTAGGCGGACTTCTTCATAGGTTTCCATGTCCATCAAGACAAAGGCCTCGCCTTCTCGGTAGGTATGTTGCATCCCCCGTTTGTCGAGAATGGCTTGGGGAACCGTTTCCCCGGCGCGGAAGGTGCGTTCGACAACACTCCCAGTTTGCGCGTTTTTGAGTTTGGTGCGGACAAAGGCAGAACCTTTACCGGGCTTTACGTGCAGAAATTCCACCACACGCCAGACTTCACCGTCAAGTTCGATGGTGGAGCCTGTTCTAAAATCGTTTGAGGAGAGCATGAATCTCAATCCGTGCAGAACAATCGGCAACCTATTTTACATCCGTGCGGTTCGTTTCCCCTAGATGGGGAACAGGGAATAGGGAACAGGGGAAGAAAGGCAAGAGGCAAGAGGCAAGAGGCAAGAGGGGGAGAAGGGAACAGGGAATGGGGGACAGGGAATGGGGGACAGGGAATGGGGAATGGGCAATAGGCGATAGGCGATGGGGGAGAGTTGCTCGTTGTTTTGTTTTTTTTAGGACAACACAAGTAGGACAATTTTAGTTCTATTATTTTTTAATAGAAAAGACTTTCATCGCTTTTTGTTGTCTATTTTGAATTGTCTGTGACTTTAAAAATCGTCGAGGACTTCGATCTCGTCGGGAATCCCCAACTCCATCTGTTCCTGAAGGGATTTCCAACCGGGTTGCCATTGATTGCGGTTTTTCAGCACCTTGGCGTTGAGCCAAAAACGCACTTGGGAATCACAGGATGCCATGAGTTCGGCGAAAACAAAGCCGGCTTCGTTTTTGCGGCTGACCACCTGAAAATGTCGCCAGCCCCAGGTGGTCTGCATTGCCGTCCATTTTGACCCTAGCAGGTGGGGGAATTTCTGTTTTCTTTTAGCCATCGCTGTAGACCCTTTTCGACCTACGTGCTAGAAACTTAGCCGCTAGGACACCGCCGATAAAGCCAAAGAGATGGCCTTCCCAGGAAATTCTGGGATCTCCGGGGAAGATGCCCCAGATGAGGCTGCCATAGAAGAACATCACCAGTAGCGAGAGGGCAATCGAGGGCAAGCTGCGTTCAAAGAGTCCATGTAGCAGCAAGAACCCTAAATAGCCAAAGATAACGCCACTGGCCCCGATGTGAATCCCCGCTGAGCCGAAAAACCAGATTCCCAAGCCACTGACGAGGGTGGCGACGAGGGTGACCCAGATAAAATGACGAAGGCCGCGAATCAGGACTAGCCAACCTAGGACGAGAAACGAGATACTATTCGAGAGAATATGGGCAAAACTGCCATGAAGAAAGGGCATTAAAACAATTCCCCGCAGGCTATTGGGGTTGCGGGGAGAGACTCCGAAACTGTTGAGGGAACCGGCAAAGAGAAACTGGTTGATGAGATGAACGCCCCACATCAGGGCGATGCAACTGCCGAGAATGAGAATGTGGCGTTTCAGTTCTCGGGCCAGTTTCTTGCTACTACTCTCTTGAGTCATTGTAATAACGGGGTGGTGGGTTGGGGGATTATGATCGCTGACTCNNNNTAACAGGTTCAGCGAAGGGCGATCGCCGGCCACGGGCTTGAGCAAAAAACGGTACAATACGAACAATTGTGAACTCAGTCATGAACTCAGTCATGAACTCAGTCATGAACTCAGTTCACCAACATCTGCAAGAACATCTTAACGGCATCATTGAGATCTAATTATGGAAACCCTGGCACTCACGAAAGAGAACGTCGAAAAAGTCTTAGACGAACTACGTCCCTACCTGATGGCGGATGGCGGTAACGTCGAGCTGATGGATATTGAAGGTCCCATTGTTCAATTGCGCCTCCAAGGTGCTTGTGGCTCTTGCCCCAGTTCGGCTATGACCCTGAAAATGGGCATTGAACGTCGCCTGCGGGAATATATCCCCGAAATTGCCGAAGTCGAACAAGTGATGTAACTTGGCGGGTTTGACCCCTGTCTCCAGTAGCCGAAGACGAGTTCTTCGGCTTTTTTGTGTTTGAGCTGCTGTTTCCTGTGTGACATCGTCTATGGCGATCGCCCTGATACAATCACCCTGAACGTCCTCGTCACGGCTAATCAGGAAAAGCCACTCAGGAAAAGCCACTCAGGAAAAGCCACTCAG
>LJZT01000146.1:8222-9087 GCA_001314905.1 Phormidium sp. OSCR | reverse complement strand
AACAGGGAACAGGGAACAGATCACCTCTGGGGTGTGGCCGATGGGCTACGCCCCTTGTTGTGTAATGGGGGATTGGGATTAGTGGTTGAGGGAGTCAGTCGCCCCAAGGCAACCCCAGTCATCAATCTGATCTAGTTGAGCGTCGTCGAACCTGGCTCCTTGGATTTGGGCGTAACGTAAGACGGCTTGGGTTAGGTTGCTGCCGCTCAAATTGGCCTTGTGTAATTGAGCTAGACGCAAGTCGGCGCGAGTCAGATTGGCCTGTTGGAGATTGGCCTCGACGAGATAGGCACCGTTGAAATGCACTCCTGAGAGATCGCTATGGGAGAGATTGGCCTGATAGAGATGGGCCTCAATCAATTCGGCGTTATGTAGCGTGGCTTCGGATAAATCTGCTTGGTTGAGATGGGCGCTCTGTAAATTGGCTTCACAGAGACTGGCGCGACGCAGTTGAGCGCCGTTGAGGTTGGCGTGACAGAGGGAGGCGTGGTGCAGGTTGGCCCCGTTGAGGTTGGCGCCGCTTAAGTCGGCCTTGTCAAGTCTGGCACCTCGGAAGTTGGCGCCGGTTAGGGTGGCGCCTCGTAGGTTACAGTGAGCCAGGTCGAAGTCCCGAAAGTCCGCAGCAATGAGATGGGCATTCGTCAAGTCTAATGCGATCGCCCCCTGACCATTTTTTGCATTCGTCCATCGGGCGGCCCCATTCTCTACTAGCGCCAGATGTATCGCGTTTGCCACAATCTCTAGTCCGTTTCTGTATCGTCGTTAACGGAAAGCTTCGGGTTTTGGCCGGAGGCTTCCCCAATTATGATAAGGGCTGATCTCAATTCTTGGAGAAATTCTTGGAGAAATTCTTGGAGAAATTCTT
>LJZT01000146.1:6214-8211 GCA_001314905.1 Phormidium sp. OSCR | reverse complement strand
ACCCTGTCTCGGATAAGCGGGTTTGTAGGATGGTGCGAATCTCTTGTTCAAGGTCGTCTGCGGCGGTGTTAGCGTCAAGACGTATAATCCGTTGGGGATGGTTTTGTGCCAGGGTCATGTATCCTTCTCGTACCCGCTGGTGAAAGTCGAGGGCTTCTTGTTCGAGGCGATTGGGCGCTCCTCGCTCTGTAATTCGTTGTAGGCCAATTTCGGGGTCGAGATCTAACCAGAAGGTTAAATTGGGGGTTAATCCGCCGCTGGCGATCGCATTGAGGTGTTCGATTAACCCCAACTCCAGTTGTCGGCCATAGCCTTGATAGGCCAGGGTGGAGTCGGTATAGCGATCGCACAGGATAATCGCCCCCTGCGCTAAGTTAGGCTTAAGATACTGTTCGACGTGCTGGGCGCGATCGGCGGCATAGAGCAGTAACTCGGCCCGAGGCTCAATCTCGTCCTGCTGGCGAACATCGAGCAATAGACTCCGTAATTGTTGCCCCAGGAAGGTTCCCCCCGGTTCTCGGCTAGTGAGCACTGGAACCGTTAACTGCGATCGCAACCAAGTCGCGGCCCGCTGCAATTGGGTAGTTTTGCCCGCGCCTTCGATGCCTTCAAAGACAATTAACTGACCTGCCATGATCTCCCCAACTCAATCTGAGTATTATCGTAATCAGCCAAATTCTCTCAGACTTTGCAACAAAACGTTCACGAAGGGGCGCGATCGCCCGGAACAGATGCTAAAGTATCGTGCATAATTAGAAAAACAAACTCAAACTCCGTTGAGTTATCTCAACTGAACCGTTAGCCTGCCGAGGAGGTCATTTTGGTAAACCTGACAGAATCTCTCAACCCGCAAGAACTTCGGGCTGAAGTCGCGCATCTACAAGAAGAGGTGAAGATGCGAGACCAACTGGTGCAGCAACTGTCTCAGGAACTATTCCGGCTCGTCAAGGGGGGTGGACAAGAAACAACCCCAGCTGCAACCACTCAGGGTCAGAATGAGCAACTGCAACTCCTCCACGCTCAACTGGCTGAAGTCGAGCAACAGGTTGACTTTTATCAGCAACAGATTGCTGAGCGCGATCGCGAACTGCTACAACAGCGACAGACAGTGCAGGAACTCAACGATCGCGCTAGAATGTTAGAGCAAGTTGTCCAAGAACTCCCCGAAATCTACAAACAGAAGTTTGCTGAACGGCTCAAACCGGTTCAGGAACGGGTTGAGATGTTACAGCGGGAAAATCGTCAGCTTCACTCAGAACTGCAAAGTGTCAGCTATCGTCTCGCCCAACGCAGCCGTCGCCAATCTGGGAACTTGGATTTACCCAACTTTGAGGAGTCGCAACAACAGGCCTCCTTACCCTCCTTTGGCAGTGCTTAACGCCACCCGGAACGTCTCACGTCGCTTAGAGTCGCTGAAGATTGCACTCAAGACAGTTGCACTCAAGACAGTTGCACTCAAGACAGTTGCACTCAAGACAGTTGCACTTCACGGCGTTCATTGCAGTTTCTAACGCAAAAGTGTTAAGAAATAAGAAGATTCTGAATCAATCGAGGCATTGAATGTCTGAGTTCATCTCGTTAGAAACGGTCGAAGAAATCGCCCGTCAGTACGGATACTGGGCGGTTTTTTTTGGAATATCCCTAGAAAATGCCGGGATTCCCCTCCCCGGAGAAACCTTAACCCTAGTGGGAGGTTTCTTAGCCGGAGAGGGGGAACTCGACTATTGGCTGGTTCTCCTGTGTGCAACAGGAGGAGCAATTCTCGGCGACAACTTTGGCTATTGGATTGGTAAATGGGGCGGATTTCCCCTGTTGTTGCGGGTGGGGAAACTGCTACGCATCTCCGAGGAGCAACTTCGGCGGCTACGAGAGCAATTTGGTAACAACGCCGCTAAAGCCGTGTTTTTCGGGCGTTTCGTAGCTCTGTTACGGATTTTTGCCGGTCCTCTAGCGGGGATTTCCGAGATGCCCTACGGTAAGTTTTTTATCTGTAATGC
>LJZT01000146.1:1073-6209 GCA_001314905.1 Phormidium sp. OSCR | reverse complement strand
GGGGTTTGGGCATCGGTGATGGTCAGCTTATCGTTTTTCGTGGGGCGGTTGGTTCCCTTAGAGAAGTTGGTTTCAGGAGTCGCCAGCTTTAGTATTGGTGCGCTATTGTTGTTGATCTTGGCGATCGCCATCCCCCGACTCTTGGAACTCCGCAATCCTTTAAATGTTGAGGATTGAATCTGAAGTTAAGCGGGAACCGTAACCGCTTTACCGTTATCTTGGCTCGACAGGTTAAGGATAAAGGGAATCGCTGAACGAGCCCAGGCCTTGGGAGTGGTGTAGTTTTTGGCACTGCTGCCGAAACAAGTCTGTAGCATATCTGTATTGATGACACCAGGATTCAAAGCGACGGCGGCCAGATGTTTGGGAAGTTCCTGAGACAGCGATCGCGTCAACCCCTCAATAGCCCATTTGCTGGCACAGTAGGGGGCGACTTCCGGGGAGGTACTGCGCCCCCAGGTGGAACTGACGTTAATAATAACTCCCCCTTGTGACTCAATCATCGCTGGGACAAAATGGCGCAAAACGTTGGCCACCCCTTTGAGGTTGACATCGATGACGCGATCGAACTCCAGGGCGGAAATCTCCCAGACTGGGGCCGGTTCGTTGATGACTCCGGCATTATTAATCAGAATATCAGGGGCCTGAATCTCTTGCAGAACCTGCCCACTCCACCGTTGCACTTGCCCATCATCCGCTAAATCCACGACTGCAAAATGATGGGGGTCGCCGTAGGTTTTCTGGAGTTGGGCGATCGCCCCCTCATCCGTCGCACAACCGAACAAGCGATGGCCCCCGGCGATGAACCCCTCTAGCATCGCTTGTCCGAGTCCGCGACTAACGCCAGTCAGAACAATGGTTTTGGCTGCATCACCAGTCATCGCATTCCTCACATTCAACAGGTCTAATATCCCATATCCTCCATAATCTCACGCATATTCCTCTCGCCCCAACTGCTGACTCGTTCGAAGGTATCCTGGGCCACATCCTCAGACCGTGCAGCAATGGACTGACCCACATCCGACTGGTAGAACGTTAACATGGCTTGCAATTCCTCCATAGTGTAATGTTCGGCATAAATAGGAGTCACCAAGTCCACATACTCTGCCTCCAGGCGTCGCAGGTACTCATCCACCACTTCTTGGGGAATCTGAGGATTTTCCTCTAAGGCGGGCCGGACGGATTCGGCGATCATGTTCTGCTCATTGGTTGCCTCAATCAGCTCCCGAATCAGCGTTTCCTTTTCCGAGGAAATGTCAGACTCCTCTAAGAAATCCTGGCCCATCTCCTCCGTTGGTGTAGCGGCCTGAACGGGAGAAGCCAACGAGGGCGCAATTCCTAAGGTGAGGGGGGTTAGGATTGTGGCCGTTGCGAATGATAGAAGTTTGTATTTCATGGTTTCCTCCTGGATACAACCGGGGATTGAGTGGTTCTGGGGACTCCATCTCTGAGACGTCGCTTTGACCCCAAAACTTCCCACTTCCAACCTAACGAGTTTCCCCTGGTTATTTCAACCGTATTCCCAAATCGTGACCTCTAGCCGTTGCCGAGTCTCGGGCCGAAACTCCGCTAGAATAGCAGCAGCATTTCCCCCAAAACGCCGATGCTGTTGGATTTAGGCTCCGTTCTCCCTAGCGGACGACCTCGACTGCCCTCAGACCTAAGCTTACGCCCCTATCAGGAACAGGCGATCGCCAATTGGTTCGCCGCCAGTGGCCGGGGAACCCTGAAGATGGCCACCGGAAGCGGCAAAACCATCACCGCCCTGGCCATCGCCAGCCGGCTACATCAAGCCATCGGTTTACAAGTTCTGCTGATTATCTGTCCCTACCGCCATCTCGTGACGCAATGGGATCGCGAATGTCGCCGCTTCGACTTAGATCCGATTTTGGCCTTTGAAAGCGTCCATCATTGGCAGGGGCCATTAACCCGCCGCCTCACCGCCGTGCGATCGCAGAGTTTGCCCTTTCTGACGATTATCACCACCAACGCCACCCTGATGCGCGATCGCTTCCAATGGCAACTCAAATACCTCCCCGCCAAAACCCTCATCATCGGCGATGAAGTCCACAATCTCGGCGCACCCCGTCTCGAAACCGCCCTCCCCCGTCATGTCGGCCTACGGCTGGGCCTCTCCGCCACCCCAGAACGCCACTTCGACGACGCAGGAACTGACGCAGTTCTGGGCTATTTCGGCGATGTCTTACAACCGGAACTCAGCCTCGGCGATGCCATCAAAGCCGGGGCCTTGGTGCGCTATCAATACTATCCTTTGTTCGTTCCCCTCACCTCCTGGGAAAGTGAACAATATGCCAAACTCACCCATCGCATTGGTTGGGCTTTAGGCGACGACAGCCGCGATCCCGATGAACTCACCGCCTTACTGGTGAAGCGATCGCGCCTCATCGGGACCGCCAGCCGTAAACTAGATATCTTGCGCTGGATGATGCGATCGCGCCTCAACACCAGTCACACCCTGTTCTACTGTAGCGACGGCTGCGACAGCGAAACCAACACCCCGCAAATCGACGCTGTGGTGCGCCTGCTGGGGCGAGAACTGGGCTTCCGCATCAACACCTACACCGCAGAAACCTCCGTTAGCGAACGAGAACAACTGCGCCAACAATTTGAAGCTGGGGAACTTCAGGGATTAGTCGCCATCCGTTGTCTCGACGAAGGCGTTGACATCCCCGCCATCCGCACCGCCGCCATCCTCGCCAGTAGCAGCAACCCCCGTCAATTCGTCCAACGTCGCGGCCGTATCCTGCGCCCCCATCCCAGTAAAGACCATGCCACTTTATTTGATACTATTGTCTTACCTCCAGAACTTGATCGTGACACGTGGGAAGTCGAACGCAATCTATTAAAAAAAGAACTCAAACGCTTTCTCGAATTTGCCGAACTGGCTGATAATGCCGAAGAAGCACAACAACAACTGCGAGGATTGCAAGACAAGTTCGGTTTAGTGGATAGCGATTAGCCGTTTCATCTCAACTCCTAGACCACTAATTGCCTTTGTTTAAAAAAAGTGTCTAAGAACAAGTGTTAAGATTGTTTAAAAAACTAGACAAATACCCCCAAAATACTATAGTAATCGAAGGTTAGCTTAGGACACTCTCAGTTGGGAGAGAATCCCCTATCCCCTATTCACTATTCACTATCCCCTATTCACTATTCACTATCCCCTATTCACTATTCACTATCCCCTATTCACTATCTATTCACTATTCTCTGTTCCCTTCTTGTCCCATTCAGACCAACTTTTGCTATAAACCGCCCTATGGCTTCCGATTATTTCACATCTCCTGAAGCAAACATGAATTCTGAATCCTTCGACTCAGAACCCACTTTGTTTGATGACAACTTTGATGAGAACCTTGATGAGAACTGGGATGATGCACCCATCGCTGAATGGGATGTTCCCGTTTTGGGTGTGTCTTCAATTCTCTCGGAAGGGAGCGCCCAGTATGGCGATCGCCAAAACTTTAATGATGTCTGGGAACCCTTCACCAGCGCCTCTGAAGCTGTACAAGAAATCATGCGCCGAGTGCTGAAAATCGAAATGCGCCGCCTCAATACTCGGAGAACTTATGGTGTCAAAAACGATATTTTGAAAGTTGTTTATGACGTCATCCCTGAATAATTGTTCCCAGAACATTACTCGTCCAATCACGTCACGTCATCAGCCTTCAAACGTAGAACACTCCCGCAACTCATCAGGAATACGAGTGCCGAGGGGAAACTCCAACACCGTCTCCCGAAATCCCAGATAGCCACTTTCAGAAAACGAGAGCAACATCCGGCATAAGGCAATCCAAACCGATCGCTCGAACTCCCAATCCTTCCCTCTCGGGGCGCGATCGGCAATGGACTTCAAGGCCCAAAAATACGTATTCCGAGTCACCGCGCCTCCCTTCTTAAAGGGTGGCACATCATCGCGATGTACATAGAGAACGCCCTCTTCAATCACCGTAACTCGCATCAATCCTAATCCAAACAATCCACAACCATTATCGAGAAGCTTGCCCCAGCCAAGGGTTAACGTGAGAGAATATCATTGGGTTCCCTTCACTTAGATTACTATGGGTCACGCTTCTCTCTACTCCGAAGATCACTTTGTCGTCCTCGAAACCAACCAAGCCGAGGAAATTCTCACCGCCGAGGAACTGTTCGAGAAACTCAAAGGGATTCTCGAACAACGTTCCCCCGAGGATCTCCCCCGAGATCTACAGCAACTCGATAATTTGGGCGATCGCACCCGCTACCTGATCGAAAACGCCTGCGATCTCGACATGGGGGCTGGCGAGTTTCTGCAATGGTACGCCATCCGGCTCGAAAAATGAAGCCGCTTAGGCCTTCGGCTGGGCAATAATCGCCACATCAATAAACCCTTCCTCGGGTTCCTGGACTTGCACCTGTACCCCAGGACCAAAAAACGTCTCCATTTCCCCTCGTTTCTCCTGCCAACGCTCTAAAGGGAGCAGCGGCGAGTCAAACTCCAAAATCAAGGCATAAGCCCCCTCTACGGCTTCCTCACGAATCCCCTCTAAAATCGGACGGGCCTTATCATTGGGACTAAGTTTGAGAAATTCCAAGGCTTCCAACAGATGCGCTCGTTCAGCGTAACGATAACGGTTGACATCAATGCGAACTTGATTCTGAGTATCCGTCGCTTGAGCCTCTCGCAATGCTAACACTTCCGGCGACGTCGGTTGCGTAAACGGGGCCGGCTTCAACTCCGCCGACTTAAGGGCTAAACCAATCAGCAAAACCGGGATTCCGTAGAAAAACCCCGCTAAGTTCAGCGTCGCATTCCCCGAAAAATAGGCCCCAAAGCCGACAATCGTTAAACTCAATCCCACCACCAGGGCGATCGCCGCCAGGGAGGTTTGACGCAAAAAAGCAGGTAAAACAGGCATAATGATGAAAACCGATCTCGACGAGAGTTCCTTGAGATTGTCGCCGAAAACCGTCCTCCTGTTCAACTCCTCGGCCAATTCCCAACAAGCCCTGACAGGCGGAGCCGTCGAGATTCCGTTGTCCTTGCTACAATATCAACGCAAACTCATCGCCAAAGGTACGCTTCACAATGGATACAACCACAATCCGCTCCCAGATTGAGCAAATTGAAAGCAA
>LJZT01000146.1:0-1060 GCA_001314905.1 Phormidium sp. OSCR | reverse complement strand
GATCTCCTCGAACGCCCTGACTTGGGAACCCTTCGCATTGATGTCAACCAGGCTCTCGAAGAAATGGACGATCTCATCGAGGAGTTTAAGCGAACCTTCCCCGATGCTGAACCTCCCAACACCTAAAACCGTCCCAGTTTTTCCTGAATACACCATTTCACACGATAACTTTAGGAGACACCGTTAATATTTGAACCCCGAGGGGGGAGTCTTAACCGACTCCCCCCTCGCGTTATGGAAGGCGTTTTGTTTCTCCGTTGAGGCGACCTTTGTCTTGGCTAGAGAGCCAGTTCTCGGATTGTCCTATCACGGTTGACTGGTTTTGGCAGTTTAAGGCGATCGCAACGGGTGACAGTTTAAATAGCGTCGAGTTCAAGCCCCCATCGACTGACAGAATGCCCTTTACTGAAGTCATTGAAGAGCCATCACAAGCTTGATTTGAACGCCCCTTATCATCTTAACTGCAACTACCATGGAAACCCTCGCCCAAGTTTTTACAACCATTGTTCGCCAGCCGTCTCAACCTACGGTTTCCTTGAACCGAACTCTGTTTGAGACTCAAACGAACCCTTCACTCACACCGTCTAACTTGGAAACCTGGCAAATCTTCCCCATTTAACTAGCGAAGCTTGATTTCAACGTCCCGAGTCTCAACCCCCATAACTATTAACAATTGTGTGTCATTTCCGTAATGGGCAACAAACTCTCTGAAATTGCCATCTAGATCTTGTTCCCGTACCGTCAACCTCTATTAAAGGTCATACCATGTATCAGAAAAAAGTCTTACCTATCTTTGAACAGCCGCAGAATGTAAAACCACAAAAGGCAAAACCACAAACTGGCTATTTTGTCAATGAAATTTTTTGGAATCTGCTGCTACATCCCCAACTCGAACAAGCCAACTCGTCGCCACCACGTCAACAGCCCGAAGGTTGGCCCCTGCCCCAAACCAACCCTTAGCGATCGCAGCGGCCAAGGGCTTTGTTGACACTCCCGCCGTTAAATCAAAGATTATAACGGGGGATTCTTGCTTCATCAGGTTTGTCTAGCCCCAGAGCAT
>LJZT01000180.1 GCA_001314905.1 Phormidium sp. OSCR | reverse complement strand
ATGAAGCAAGAATCCCCCGTTATAATCTTTGATTTAACGGCGGGAGTGTCAACCCGACTTTAGGCTGATTTTGCTATCTCGCAATCAGCCTAAGATTTCTCCTTTTGGGTCAAGCTCAAGCCAATCTGGACAAGCTTAACCCGAAACCCAATTAACCCGGCGGAAGTTGGCCATAAGACCCTCCCCCTAGAGGACGACCCGGATTAGCGAGATTGCGGAAACGGGTATATTGGGGATCAAACAGCAGTTTCACGACCCCCGTGGGGCCGTTGCGGTGTTTGGCGATAATCAGCTCCGTAATACCGCGATCGGGGGTGTCTGGGTTATAGTATTCATCGCGATAGAGCATGGCTACTAAATCCGCATCCTGCTCAATCGAGCCACTTTCTCGCAAGTCGGACATCATGGGTCGTTTATTGTTGCGAGCTTCTACGCCACGACTCAACTGGGAGAGTGCAATCACCGGAACATCGAGTTCTCGGGCCAAACCTTTGAGCGATCGCGTAATCCGGGATAACTCCTGTACCCGGTTATCCCCCGCTCCCTCCATTAGTTGCAAATAGTCTAATAACACCAATCCTAACGGTCTTCCCTGTTCCGCCTGCAAGCGTCGGCATTTAGACCGCATCTCGGTGATGGTAATGTTGGCGGTATCATCGATGAAAATGGGAATTTCTGACAAGGAGGCTAAGGCGCGACTGAGGGGTTCCCATTCGTTTTGACTAACGCGGCCGGCTCGCAGGCGATTACTTTCAATCCCTGAGTCACTGGCGAGTAATCGTTGCACGAGTTGCTCTTTAGACATCTCTAAACTAAACACCGCCACGGGTAATTTATAGCTATTGGCTAAGTTACGAGCGATATTCAAACTGAACGCCGTTTTCCCCATCGACGGGCGCCCTGCCACAATAATTAAATCGGAGGTTTGAAAGCCTCCTGTCATCGCATCGAGGTCATAAAACCCCGATAAAAACCCCGGTTGCGCTTGAGTCTCAATTTGAGCTTCTAATTCTTGAAACGCATGAATTAGAGTTTCAAATAGAGGCACTAAATCCTGTTGAGGACGCTTTTGGGTAATCGAAAAAATCTTTTGTTCGGCTTGATCTAAAACCGTCTCTAGGGGAGTTGCGGCTTGGTAGCCTAACCCCGTAATCTCCTGTCCCGCTTGAATAAGCTGGCGACGGAAATACTTATCCATCACCAACGCCGCATATTGGTCAATGTTCACCGCTGAAACAGTGCGATCGACCAGTTGAGCCAGTTTACTTTGTCCGCCAACTTTTTCTAAAAGATCGCGATCGCGTAACCAAGCCGTGATACTAATTAAATCCGTCGGTTGTCCTAAACTATGTAACCCCTGGGCCGCCTGAAAAATGGTTTGATGAGTGCTAACATAAAACGCTTCCGCTGTCAAGACTTCCACCACCCGATTCATCGCTTCAGGATCGAGTAAAATCCCCCCCAAAATCGCCTCTTCCGCTTCAATATTCTGGGGGGGAAGCTTATCGGCATCGTACCCTTGAAAGTCTAAGACCATAATCCTCGTTCATCTTAAGACCTGATGGCCCCAGGGCCATCACGTCATTCACAAGCCAAATCCGGCAGCCTTGCTTACGCAAAAACCGCCGGATTTGGCATACTAAGCTGGATAATTCCGAAGTTTCCCTAACTTTGACGGTTGAGGTAGTTTTGGACTTGTCCTAACGCGGCTTGACCGATGTTGAACAATGCCCAGCCGAGGGCGATCGCGATCGGACCGAGAACGACCAGTAAACGCCAATCAAAATCCATAGACCCTACTCCTGTCTTAAAAAAATCTTAAATACTCTTCTTCGAGTACCCATTATATCCCCATTGTGTTCCATTTGACCGTCGCCACCGCAGCCTTCACAGAGATTTCCCTGACAGAACCACCTCAACTCCCTCCCAGCCGGTACTTTTAGCCATGAAACCCTAAATCCGAGCCAGTACCAGCATGAACCTGAGCCAAACGCTCATACTTGCGAGCATGATCGATTAAATCTGCCGCTTGCTCATCCGACACCGGCCGTACCAGCTTAGCCGGAACCCCCAACACCAGCGATCGCGGCGGTACATCCTTCGTCACCAAGGCCCCAGCCCCAATAATACTCCCCGCCCCCACGCGCACCCCATTCAAAATCGTGGCCCCAATCCCCACCAAACAACCCCGTTCGACATAAGCACTATGAATCACCGCCCGGTGGCCCACCGTCACCAACTCCTCTAACACCAGTGGTTCCCCAGGATCTCCATGTAAAATCGCCCCATCCTGGACATTACTCGACGCACCCACGCGAATCTCAACTACGTCACCTCGAATCACCGCCCCATACCAAACACTAGCCCCCGCCTCTAGGGTGACATCCCCCAACACCGTCGCATTGGCGGCGACAAAACTAGCCTGAGAACAATCTACAGGCGGCCAATAGGTGGGGAGAGAACCCGTCGGGGTCAGATTAGGGGAGGAGGTCATAACAGTAGAAAAAACAAAGAAAGAAGCCGATTCCTGGCTACCTCAGCAGCAGAATCTCACGGGCAGGTTAAGATAAGAGATAGGCGAGAAGCGTTCGCATCATGCCCCTCGCGATTGTCCGAATGGGGACAACTGGGGTGGCTAGGGCAACGCTGTTCTTGTCTATCGTCGAGTGAGTACGATTATTGCATGGACTATTTTACCGATCCAAGCTCCCAGTATCCCATCTTTGGACCGGAGATTGAATGTCCCCACTGTCGGCAAAAGATTGCCGCCTTGACTTTAACAGATACCTATCTCTGTCCTCGTCATGGTGCCTTTGAAGCCGATCCCAAAACGGGGGAACTGGTGCATCTCCAATCCAACCGACATTGGCGTTTATGGAATCACGAGTGGTATCGTCAACATACTCACCCGGACGGAATTCGCTTTGAAATTCATGAAGCCCTCGATCGCCTCTATACCCAAGGCTACCGAGCCACCCGCATTGTCATTGCAGCTCGCTATCGAGAGTTAATGGCGACATATTTAGACCGTAGCAGTCCCTGGCGCGATCGCAGCGATAGCCCCCTAACTAAACTCTATGGACTTCCCGTCAGTTTCAGTCCTGAGGCCAAAGATGACCCCTGCTGGGATGTGATTAATTTTGATTTAGAAAAAGAACCCGGCGTTCCGGTGCGCTATCCTTACTTTCGCCTCTTTGAATAGTGAACAATGAATAGTGAATAGTGAATAGTGAATAATGAATGATGAATAGTGAATAGTGAATAATGAATAGTGAATAATGAACAGTCAACAGTGGATAAACCCTTTCACCATCTTGGTTTGACTCGCTGCCTTTGTCCTGTGTAACCGGGGAAAGGCGACAAAAGGCTATTCGCTATTAACCATTAACCATTAACTATTAACTATTAACTATTAACTAT
>LJZT01000177.1 GCA_001314905.1 Phormidium sp. OSCR | reverse complement strand
GTCTTTGGTGACTCAGACAACTCGGTCAACCTTGAAAGTTTAGCCTACTCCTTCCCCCTCGGGGAATCCGTTGATGTGATTGTGGGCGCTACCGGACTCCACTTTGCTGATTTCACTCCCACCCTCAACCCCTATTTTGATGACAAAGATGGTGGTAATGGGGCCTTAAGTGCCTTTGGTCAACATAACCCCATTTATCGTCTCGGCGGTGGGGCTGGGATTGGCTTAAATCTCCGTTTCGGCGATTCGTTTCAGGTGACGACGGGGTATTTGGCGTCGGAAGCCGATAGCCCGACTAATGGTGATGGCCTCTTTAATGGCGATATTTCGGCGTTGGCTCAGTTAACCTATACTCCCACGCCGGAGTTGGGGTTTGCCGTGACCTATAACTACGGCTATTTCGGGGCTGGGAACTTTGGCTTCAATAATGGTGGTGGAGCGGGTTTTGACAACACCAACTTTGGTTTCACGGGAACGACGTTTACCAATAATATTGGTGCGGTGAACCCGGTGACGAGTCACTCCATTGGCGCTCAGTTGTCCTGGTCTTTATCTCCGAGCTTGAATGTGAATGCTTGGGGCAGCTACAGTGATATTTATTTGCGCACCAATGAGCTGGATGGGGAAATCTGGAACTGGGCTTTGGGCCTGGCGTTTCCGGATTTGCTGCTTCCGGGGAATTTGGGGGGCTTGATTATTGGCGCTCAACCCTATCTCGGGGGCCTCGAAGATACCAACAGCTTCTTTGACAATGACATTCCTCTGCATTTGGAAGGGTTCTATCAAGTCGAGGTGAGTGAAAATATTGCCATTACGCCGGGCCTGGTTAATCCCAATCAAGATGCTGATAATGACAGTGTCTTCATTGGTACGTTACGAGGAACGTTCAGCTTCTAGGACGGGTGTCTAGGACTCGATTTTGGGGCTAAGACTCCCCGAGATAGGGGAGTTACCCGGTTTGAACCCGCTTTTTCTCGTTGGTTCGGGAAAGGCGGGTTTTTTGGCGATCGCCCCCTGAGTGGCCCGATGGGGACGCTTATCTTTTAAGATTGCTCCTGAATCACGTTTAGAGTTGGGAGTGCTTTTGCATGAGTTTAGACAACTTTTGTGTCTGTGATGGGGATCTCAGTCAGGATCTGCTGCATCGCTATCGCCAAGGAACGGCTATTGCTGTGGATACGGAAACCATGGGCCTGCTTCCGTCGCGCGATCGCCTCTGTTTGGTGCAGTTATGTGATGAGGCGGGATATGTCACGGTAGTGCGGATTCAACGGGGACAATCACAAGCCCCTAATTTACAAACATTACTGGAAATGAGCGACATCGAAAAGATTTTTCATTTTGCTCGCTTTGATGTGGCCATGTTGCAACATCATTTAGGGATTACAACGCAGCCCATCTTTTGTACCAAGATTGCGAGTAAGTTAGCCCGAACCTATACCTCTTCTCATGGCTTGAAAGGATTAGTCCTGGAACTCGAAGGAGTTGAACTCGATAAACGGGCTCAAAGTTCGGATTGGGGGAATGCGGCGAATCTCTCGGATGAGCAGTTAAGCTATGCGGCCAATGATGTTCGCTACCTGATTTCTCTGAAACGGACCTTGACGCAAATGTTGCAACGAGAGGAACGCTGGCAGCTGGCTCAAGCTTGTTTTGCTGCGATCCCCGTGTTTGTTGCTCTGGATTTGTTGCAGTATTCCCAAATTTTCGAGCATTAATTGACTCGGAAAAGTCCACATTAAGGTGAAAGGGGTTTTGTCTGCGATCGCGATCGCATCTTATTGGTATCTGCGATCGCATCAAACCTCGATCAAACTCACTCAAGACTAGGGTGAGATATCACCGGGCGATCGCCAAAACTCTGGCAAAATCGAGAGGTCTATCTCTGGAACAGGGTTAAGGAACAGTTTGAAAATGTTTAATGGTTCCGAAAAATCGACGATGCTAATTCCAGGGGCACTCGGTGAAATTCTGGTATCAGCACGAACCACAGGCAAGCTCACGATTCTAGATCGCTATGGTTTGAAGGCCGCCATTCTCGATGAGTCCCTCAGCGAAGACGAACAACGCTCGATTGACCGACTGCTGAGGGCCGTCATTAAAGGGCGAGTTGCCGTCGATCCCTTATCCCTCAGCCGCAACCCGCCCCCAGCCACTGAGGCGATTCAGGACCGCTCCCAAGCCTGATGTAGAATACAGAAATTATCGGTCGCTGGGGCTGACAATGCCATTTATTTTAATTTTGACGGCCTTACTCACCCTCTTGGGTTGGTTGGGCAATTTGTTTTTGATTGAGTTACCCATCTCCCTCTGGGATACCCTCTCTCTCCCTCGCTGGTTTTGGCTGCTGCTCGTAATTTCTCTCATCTCCTGGGGAATCGGAGATTAGAGCCGACGTGGAATTACTGATATTTTTGTTCAAGACGGGGACTCCATCTCGTAGCGTTTGACGAGGGATAAACAGTTGCGATCGTCATCTAGCCTCATATATCGCAACTCATCGGCGATACAGTCCATCAGGCGCAAGCCGCGACCTCCTGTAGCGTTGAGATCAACATCCGGTAACTCATGTAACTTGGCCTGCAAATCAAACTCGGGGCCAGAATCGATGACCTTCAGTTCCAAAGACTCAGCGGTTTGTTCAAACTGAATTTCAACGGTTAACTCCGACGTGCCAGCATGGGCGTGTCGCACCGCATTGGTGAACGCTTCAGCCAAAGCCGTCTTCAGTTGTAACCAGACTCGCTGGGGGACAACAGGTGACTCCAAGCCATCAAACCAATCCAAAACGCGGGCTAACGCGTTAAGATCCGTTGGAACACGCAATGATGCGGAGAGGGGAAATTTGCTCAAGGTTTCCAAAGCGATAAGATCCTCAGCTTCATTCAAAAACTTGCGGTCTGTTTCTTGATCATGACTCCGATTCTCCTAATCGACGACGACCCAACAACTCGCTTGGTGATCAAACGCACCCTAACACAACAGGGTTATGACGTAGCCGTCGCCAAAAATGGTGAGGAGGGACTTGATCTGGCACAACGCCTCAAACCCAAACTTATCATTTGCGACTGGATGATGCCAGGCATTGATGGGCTCGAAGTCTGTCGCCAAACGAAGGCGATGGCCGATCTCTCAACCACCTTTTTTATCTTACTTACAGCTCGCGGAGCCGTCGAAGATCGGGTAACTGGACTCGATACCGGGGCTGACGAATTTCTGGCGAAGCCCATTGACATGGATGAACTGAAAGCGCGAGTCCGTGCTGGCCTGCGCATTCATCAACTCAGCCAAGATCTACAAAAGCAGAAACATATGTTGGAGGCTGAGTTATCCGAGGCGGCTGCCTACGTGCGATCGCTCCTCCCGGTTTCCCGTCATCATACCGCAGTTCGTATCGCCGCGTGTTTTGTTCCCTGCCAACAACTCGGAGGCGATTGTTATGACTTCCAATGGCTTGATGAGACTTCCCTGGCTATGTATCTCGTGGATGTGTCGGGCCATGGGGTGGGGGCGGCCTTACTTTCGGTATCCGTTTTAAACATTCTGCGATCGCGTTCCCTACCTCGCACCAATTTTCACGATCCCAGTCAAGTCCTACAAGCCCTCAATCAAGCGTTTCAAACTAGCCCCTCGGGGACGTTCTACGAAGAAAAGTACTTTACGATTTGGTATGGGGTGTACAACACCCGCAGCCGAACCCTCACCTATGCCAGTGCCGGCCATCCCCCAGCCTTGCTGATCTCGAACCCCAGCGACGCCGCCACCCCTGAGTTAAGCCGACTCAATACCCCCAACTTACCGATTGGGATGTTCCCCGATGTGGACTATGACACAGCAACCTGCACCATCGCCCCATCGGGGCAATTGTATATTTTTAGTGATGGCGTCTACGAGATTCCTCAGAGTGATGGCACAATTTGGGGCTTAGATGCCTTTGCCGATTGGCTCACCCAGGCGGGTCTCAACTCGGAGACGGCCCTAACCTCTCTCTTTGAACATCTCCAAGACCTCTGTTCCCCTCAGCCCTTTGACGACGATGTCTCCCTGTTGCAACTGACGTTTAGCTGAGTCGTGGGGGTGATTGACGTTCTCCCCCGCCTGAAGGCAGGGGGATTCATCGTTCTACGAGTCTCCGTTAGCTGACAGGATTTCTCCAACCAACCAAGAGGGAGTCTCTCCGCTTTTTTCCTTTGACTTGGCTTTTACAGTTTTCTTGACATACTCCCAGCGCTGAATCAAAGATTACAGCGCGGGATTCTCACAGATCGTGATTCTTGATTCAGCGAGACAACGTATTGAATCTGATTTCTC
>LJZT01000172.1 GCA_001314905.1 Phormidium sp. OSCR | reverse complement strand
ATTCGCTTTGAGATGATTCGCTTTGAGATGATTCGCTTTGAGATGATTCGCTTTGAGATGATTCGCTTTGAGATGATTCGCTTTGAGATGATTCGCTTTCAGGTAATTTCACTCTCACCGCCGCTTGAACTTCACCGCCTCCTTCGGCGGGGGTGGCGGTGAGTTGTTCGATGAGAAATTCTGAGGTGTCTGTTAATAGGCCAAATCGGGCTTGAACCTCGCTAAAGGGCAGGCGATCGACAATCACCACATCCGTATTGCGAGCCTCACCCACCAAGCGGGGATTGTCAATGGGGCCAATCACTTGTAAGACCGCTTCTAATTCCCCGGTCATGTCTACGGGAAATTCTAATTCCAGGGTGTCACTGATAGTTTGCCAATCGCTGGGGGGAACGACAATGGGGATTTCATAGCCTTGTTCGAGGTGCATCAATCCCTGGGGAATGGTCATAGGGATGTTTTCGCCGTAACTGGCGGAGATGTCCTCGAAGCCAATGAGATTGTTTTGTAGGCGGATTTGTCCGGAACCGTCGAGAATTGGCTGAGGAACGCCGCCGAGTTCTAAGTCTAAGTCTTCAAAGCGGAGATTTCCTTGCAGGTTCAGGGGGGCGTCTTGGCCACCGGTGGCCAGTTGCATGGAGATGTTGCCGAAAATTTCGCCCCCTTCTAACCTCAGTGGGGCCGGAATCCAGGGGGAAATCACCTCGCCTTGCAGGAATTGGGCCGCGAGATTCAGGTTCACGGCTTCGTCGGGATTGCTGAACTCTCCCTGGGCGTTGAGTCGTCCGGTTGTGTTGTGATAGCCGGTGGCGTTGAAGTTGATGCGATCGCCGTCGGGGCTAAATTCGGCTTCTCCGTTGAACCGACGCAGGGTGATGGCTTCGGGAGGGATAATTTCAGATTCTGTCTCAGATTCTATCTCAGATTCTGGTTGTCTCTGTGCTTCTCGATCTGGAGGCTGAAACTCCGGTTTCGGCTGGGGTTCGACCGTCAAACGTCCCCCATCAATTTCAATGCGGTTGAGTTGAATTTTAATCAATCCCGGTTCCCCAGCCGGGCGAATGTCGGTGGTGGCCCAATTGCCATCGTCGAGTTGAGGAATGGTGATATCGACGTCTTCGAGGCGAACATCGAGGGGGAGGGTTTGACTCCAAAGCAGGGAGAGGAGATTAAACCCCACATGAACCGCCTCAATGTCCGCTTCACTCGGTTGGCTGTCACTGGGGAGAACGCGGGAGTCTCCGAAGCGAACATGACCTAAAGAGACGGTTTCCAACTCTCCGACTTCAATGGGGCGTTCGAGGAGTTGACCGAGTTCTTCGGACAGTAGGGGGGCCAGTTGAACTTGCACAAATCGCCAGGCCCAGAGGGTTCCCCCGGCCACGAGAGTCAGGACAAGGATGATGATAGCCCACAGAACCCGTCGCCGGGGCTGACGAGGGGGTTGCGGTTCACTCGGTGGCGTGGTAGGAAACTCGGTCATGGGTCGACAACAGGGAACAGGTAAAGGATATCCTAGCGGGAAACTTTGGGGACTGACAGCGGAGGCGGGACAGATTGGGCGGCGATCGCTTTCAGGGTAAATTAGGGGTGAGTAGGGCCATCGGTCTTAGGGGATCTTATGGAGTCCTACGGTTAATAGTCCTACGGTTAATCGTGGAGTGAATGTGGAGGGTTTGTTATGAAGGTTTATGTGTTGCTGTTTAATGCCCGTCAGGAAAACGAGGGCATTCACACGATTCGCTTAGGAACGCCTCAAGGGGGTGAACGCAACATCGTGATGATGTTTGAGTCTCAAGATGATGCTGAACGCTATGCCATGTTGTTAGAGGCCCAAGATTTCCATGTTCCGACGGCGGAAGCCTTTGATTCAGACGAAATTGAGGAATTTTGTAAGAGTTGCCACTATGAGGCAAAGTTAATCCCTGAGGGGTTTGTGCCGGAATCCCCGGAGGAACGCATTTTTCTGTCACCGCCGGAAACTAATTTAGACGATACCGATTGGGAACGGGAACAGCAACAGCCCCAGCCACCTTCTCAGCAACCTTCTCAGGAAGAGGATGTGCCGACGGCTGCCTTGGATGATATTCGTCGTCGCTTGGAGGGGTTGTTGTGAAGGAGTTAGACCCCTTGGCGAGTCGCGGCCATTTGTTAACGGAACAGAGTAATCCCAATTCTGAGGCGTTGGATCGTTTGAGTGCTTTGGAGTTGGTGGATTTGTTTGTTCGCGAAGATGCTCGTGTTTTAGAGGCGATTACTGGGTCTCGCGAGGCGATCGCCCAAGCGATTGATTGCACGGCGGAGGCTCTGGGCCGAGGAGGGCGCTTATTGTACGTTGGGGCAGGCACGAGCGGGCGTTTAGGGGTGCTTGATGCGGCGGAATGTCCGCCCACCTTCTGCACTCCTCCGGAGCTGGTACAGGGCGTTTTAGCGGGGGGTGAGGCGGCTCTGGTTCGCAGTTCTGAGGCCCTAGAGGATCGGGCTGAAGATGGGGCGTTGGCGATGAGGGAACGGGAGGTCACGGCTCAGGATGTGGTGGTGGGGATTTCCGCTGGCGGAACGACTCCTTATGTGCAAGGGGCGATCGCCGAGGCCCGTCTGCGAGGGGCCACGACGATTTTTATGGCCTGTGTTCCTCTCAGCCAGGTTCCGAGTCAAGCGGATATCGAGATTCGCCTCTTGGTAGGGCCGGAGGTGTTGGCAGGTTCGACTCGCTTGAAGGCGGGTACGGTGACGAAGTTAGTGCTGAATATTCTCTCAACCAGTGTCATGGTTAAGTTGGGGAAGGTCTATGGCAATCGTATGGTGGATGTGTCGGTGACGAATCAGAAGTTACGCGATCGCGCGATTCGTACCCTTGTGGATTTAACGGAATTATCTCGAATGGAGGCGGAGTCGTTATTAGACCGCTGTGAACAACGGGTTAAACTGGCGTTGTTGGTCTATTGGTCTGGGTTGGAGGTGGCCGAGGCGCGATCGCGCCTAGAGGCGGCTGGGGGACATCTTCGGCGAGCGTTGGAAACCTCCGAGGCCTAGGGAGAGGCGAAACATAGCAATCGAAGATTGGCTTAGGACACTCTGAGTTGGCAGAGAATCCCCTACCTCTTTCCCCTCTTGGGAGGCGCAGGGGTGGGTTCTCCCCTCCTGGGAGGCGCAGGGGTGGGTTATGCCTTTTGCCTTTTGCCTTTTGCCTTTTGCCTTTTGCCTTTTGCCCTTTGCCTTTTGCCTTCTTATCCCCTATTTTTTGTACTATTCAGACCAACTTTTGCTATACAAAAACATCCAGCCAAGCCAAGTCCCTTGGTGAAGGATGACAATCCCCCAAAATGTGATTTGATAGGAACGTTTAACGCACTTATGGCGCAATCGTCGCTGAGCGATAACCCCCCCCAACCACCCGCCAGCCAGCTCCGTCAGATGGAGAATCTTCTCGGGGATTCTCCATTGCTTCTGTTGCGCCCTAAGTTTGTCCTCGGCATAGAGTTTAAATGTCAACAAACTCATGAAAGAATAGACCAAGAGTGGGGCGAAAATTCCTCGGTTGTTGAGGAGTACGATGCTACCGAGAAGAGGAACGATTGATAGGAGTACAATGCCGCTCCAAGGAATGGGACGACGCTTGTTTTTAGCTCGTTTTTTTGAGTTTGATTTTGAGGGAGATGCGGGTATTTTTTTCTTGACTTTCACTCCCACGATTGAGGCGCGACAAGCTCGAATTTTGCCGTTTTTATGAGTGATAGAGTACTGAATTTTATCCCCAATTTCAGGACGGCGTTTCGAGTCTTTTAGGGCAGAAATATGAATGAAAATTTGGGGCTGATTGGGGTTGACTTCGATAAATCCGAAGCCTCTCTCATCGTTCCATTTGATGAGTTTGCCGATTTGTACTTTGGAGGTCAAGGGATTACCTCAACTGTGATTTTTTAAAGTTGTGTACCGTCCAATGGCGGCACTAGCGATGGCTTAGTCCCGCGAGGCGTGTCCGTTTCACTGGCGATAGACTGTCTCTCCGAACCTAGGACCGACTGCCGTTTTTTACGCTCGCCGCACCAGGGCGATGCGCCAGAACTAAGGTTTCGGGAACATTTCCACCATCAGTTACAGTTCGTAACCTTTGGCTCGTCTCGGCGGTTCACTGCATACCCCGAAGTATAGCAAGGTGGGTTAACTGTTGAAGCGCTTGTGCTAGAGCAATTGGCTCAAAGATAGAGCGGTGTAGAAAAAGCCTAAGACTGGGCGAACTTGCTAGACTAGAACTCTAAGCCTCACATCCCTCCCTTCTCCTACCATGATGAAGCCAAACCTTGTCCTCGTCAGCTTAAGCGCTCTCATGACTGGATGCGCCGCTCTCGGTGAATCGGAACTCACCCCCAGCGAAATTGCTGAGCAAGTCAACCCGAGTTTAGTGAAAATCACCTACCTAGACCGACAAGGACATGGAAGTGGGTTTTTCGTCGAGGGAAAAGAGGGAGTGTGTACGGTGTTGACAGCGGCTCACGTCGTCGCTTCGAGTCAAGTTTCGAACTTAACCACATCCGACGGTCAAATGCGACGCGCGCAACGAACTATTCGCTTTCCCAGTTTCGATTTAGCTCTGGTGACGTTTGAGATGGACGGCGGTGGCCCCTGTCCCTACCCGGAACTCTCGTTGGCTGATTCGGATCAGGTGAGCATTGGAGAACGGCTGCAGGTGTCTGGCTATCCCAGCCGGGTCGGACAGACTCAAATCGTCGCTCAATTCGCTCCGGCTGAGGTGACGAGCCTGAACTCGTTAGCTGAAGGTTACGGGATTGCTTACACAGCAACGACAGCTGGGGGGATGAGCGGGGGGCCAGTGGTTAACCGCTATGGGAAAGTTGTGGGCGTTCACGGTATGACTGATGCCGAAATTGTCAATTTAGCTCAGCTACAGCAGAGTAGTTCCTCACCGGAACAGCAGCGCGAACTTGAGGCGGCGAGTACCCGGGCCAACGTGGCTCGGCTCAATACATTCAAATGGGCCATTCCGGTCAATGTTTATAGAGACCATGTGGATGAGGCCTGGGAGGCCGGTCAAGCTGAGTGGGACGAAAAAACGGCAGAAGACTGGGTTAAGGATGGAAACGGGTTACTGGCTCAGGAGAGGTATGAAGAGGCGATTGTTCTCTATGATAGAGCCTTGGAAATGCAGCCCGATTATGCTGATGCTTGGATT
>LJZT01000011.1 GCA_001314905.1 Phormidium sp. OSCR | reverse complement strand
ACGCTGAAACCTTTACTAGGCAGTACACCAGTCCAATGCTTCACCCCCAACCCGGAAGACTCGTTCTCTACCTCAAACAAAACCCCTACAAGATAAGCCCAGGAGGGGAAGGCAAAAGGCAAGAGGCATAACCCACCCCTGCCCCTCCCAGGAGGGGAGAACCCACCCCTGCCCCTCCCAGGAGGGGAGAACCCACCCCTGCCCCTCCCAGGAGGGGAAAGACGTAGGGGCGTACCCTTGTGGTCGCCCGAGGTAGGAGATTCTCTTCCAACTCAGAGTATCCTTGCTGAGTGTCAATCAGGCAATCTTCGATTGCTATAATTTCAACCTTCTCTGGCGATAAGCACAAAAAATCCCCTCGGCGGGAGGGGTTCGGGGTGAGTTCTCCTGCAATTGTGGGTCTAGCCTCGTCGATAAAACGGTGTTTTGACAACCTCAGCTGGATGTTGTTTGCCGCGAATTTCGACCTCTAATCGTTGTCCTGGACTGGCTAGGTGTGGGGGAACGTAGCCTAAGGCAATGTTAATACCTAACGTCGGGGAGGGAGCGCCGGAGGTCACATATCCCACGGAGATTCCCTCGTGCCACAATGGATAGTCATGACGGGCAATCGATCGCCCCAGCATGGCAATCCCCACCAGTTGTCGAGGCCATCCCTCGGCCGCCTGCCGTTCTAAGATGGAACGACCGATAAAGTCCCCTTTGCGCTTCAGATGAACCAGCCAGTCTAATCCCGCTTCTAAAGGGGTCGTTTCCTCGTTCATATCCTGTCCATAGAGAGGGAGCGCGGCTTCTAAGCGCAAGGTGTCTCGCGCACCGAGTCCGCAGGGAACCACCTCTTGTTCGAGAAGGTTGTCCCACAGGTGCAGTCCGGCGGCGGGAGGAAGCATGATTTCAAAGCCATCTTCTCCGGTGTAGCCAGTACGAGCGATAAAGGCGGGATGGCCGAAAATCTCGGTCTGACAATGGTTGAAAACCGAGAGTTGAGCCAAGTTAGTCTCGACGAGAGGTTGCAGGACTGATTGAGCCAGTTGGCCTTGCAGGGCCAGGAGAACTTGGCTGTCGCTGCGATCGCTCAGATGGGTTGTCTCGGGTAAATGAGCCTGAAGCCAGTCATGATCTCGCTCTTGGGTGGCGGCGTTGACGATTAAAACCACCTCATCGTCAGCCTGACAATAGACAATCAGGTCATCGAGAATCCCCCCTTCCGGGTTCAGAAGTAGGGTATAGCGGGCTTTACCGGGCTTGAGACGGCTTAAATCTGAGGGAACGAGGCAATCTAAGGCCTCTAGGGAATTGCCGCCTCTGAGGAGAAATTTACCCATGTGGGAGATATCAAACACTCCCACCTGTTGGCGGACGGCCTGATGTTCTTGGCGAATCCCCTGGAATTGTAGGGGCATCTCCCAGCCGGAAAAGCAGGTCAGTTTAGCCCCGAGATCCCGGTAGCGGGAAAACAGGGGAGAACGGCGCGGCGGTGGTGGGATCGGAGGGACAGACACAGGTTAAGTTCCGGTTGGAGTTGACGATTGTTTACAGAATGGGCGATCGCAGTCCATCGGTTTCTAAGATACGATACAACGAGGGAGCCGTAATGGTAAGACGTACCAGTAAGTATTTATGACTATGACGACGACTGCGACTTTTGCCGAGTCTTCACAAGGCGAAACGGTGGCACAGGGTGGAATGGCTATTGGCAACCCCCTCAGTATTGCCCCGATGATGGATCGAACCGATCGCCACTTTCGCTTTTTCATCCGGCAAATCGCACGCCGCCCCTTGTTATATACAGAAATGTTGACAACTGGGGCAGTTTTGCATGGAAAACGGGCGAAACTACTCGGGTTTTCTCCCCAAGAAAAACCCCTAGCCCTACAAATTGGAGGGGATAATCCCCGCGAACTGGCTGAATGCGCCCGTATTGCTCAGGATTTGGGCTATGACGAGGTGAATTTGAATGTGGGCTGTCCGAGCGATCGCGTCCAGAATGGCAATTTTGGCGCTTGCTTGATGCAAGAACCCCAGCGGGTGGCCGAGGCGATCGCCGCCATGACGCGGGCCGTGAAGATTCCGGTGACGGTGAAGCATCGCATTGGCGTCGATGAGTGCGATCGCTATGAAGATATGGCGGAGTTTGTGCGTATTGTCTCGGAGTCCGGCTGTCAACGCTTTACCGTCCATGCTCGCAAAGCCTGGTTAAAAGGACTCAGTCCCAAGGAAAATCGCACGGTTCCCCCCCTACGCTATGAGGATGTCTATCGCCTGAAACGAGACTTCCCTCATCTGTTTATTGAAATCAATGGCGGCTTTAAGACTCTCAGCCAGATTCGCGACCAATATCAATATGTAGATGCGGTGATGGTGGGCCGGGCCGCCTATGACAATCCCTTTCTACTGGCGACGGTGGATCGGGATATCTACGGAGATGAGCATCCTCTTCCGACTCGCGCTGAGGTGGTTGAGGGAATGCTCGGTTACTGCGATCGCTGGGTGGCTCATGGCTACAAACTCCACAGCATCTCCCGTCATATGTTGCAGTTGTTTACTGGACAACCGGGAACGAAGGCCTGGAAACGCTATCTCAGTGAACACGCTCATATCCCCGGTGCTGGGGCTGAGGTGTTAACCGCAGCCCTAGCCCAAGTTCCTACGGCTGAGTCAGCACAGACAAACTGAGCCGCCCCCCGGGAGGTTAGGCGTTTTGCAGGACTTTTAGGGATTCGTTGATATGTCCCTGAAAGTCCAATAGGGAGTTAAAAATATGACGCACGACGCCCTCTTTGTCGATGACATAGGTGACGCGGCCGGTGAGAATAAACAAGGTCGCCGGAACGCCGTAGAGTTTACGAACTTGGTTCCCCTGATCACTTAGGAGGGTGAAGGGGAGGTTGTGTTTCCGGGCGAACTGCTTATGGGAGGAGACAGAATCGCCGCTAATGCCGATAACTTCGGCCCCTGCATCACTGAAGGCGGTGTAGCTATCTCGGAAGGCGCAGGATTCAGCGGTGCAGCCGGGGGTGTCGTCTTTGGGATAGAAATACAGCACTACGGCTTTCTTCCCCTTAAAGTCGCTGAGACTGACGGATTCACCGTCTTGGCTTTTGAGGGTGAAGTTGGGGGCGCGATCGCCAACGTTGATGGTTGTCATAGCTTACTCTCAAAATCGTGATCTTCATTCACCGTAGCAGCTTGTCAAAGCCTCGGCTTCACCCAACTGCGTCTGAGAGCAACATCGAGGCCCAGTCCCGCTAGGCCAAAGAGTCCCAAACTCTCAAAGAGCGACAACAGGGCGATCGCTCCCACCACCTCGGACATCTCTAATCCTTCGAGTTGGGCTAACCCTCGCACCAAGCCAAACGCTCCCACAACCCCCGATTTGAGATGGGGGTTAGCGTCTGCGCGCACCGCATAGCGATAGGTGACTCCAAACAAAAAACCGCTGACAGCCACAATCGCTAGACGCAACCCTAGTTCATCGAATCGCGAACTTAGATACAGGGCCACCCCACTATCGGCAATGACAACGGTTAGGGCGCTCAACACCCCGGCTTTTAAGGATTCAAGACGATCTTGGTCGGTCATAACGTCGTTGACAGTTACCCTGAACAGTGTGCTCTCGACAGTTCCTGAGAACAGATTACCGTGATATTGCGGAGGGATAACCCTAGACAGTGAACTCGTCAAGTTGAGAGTATAACAGGGTTTCCCCAGGGTCAATAGACCCGTCAGGAGTGATAGCTCGCCGGGCTACTCTGATGTACGTATAATTACGTGTAATCACGTATGATTCTTGATGCTGGGATACAATCAAGAACTTAAATCCTCCAATATAGCCATATCAGTTAAGATTTTATTTGAGCGCAAAAGCCTTGATTTAAAGGATTTGAGAGAACAAAAAATGTCACTATTTAACTGCCTTGAATGAGGGGCGCGATCGCCGCTTGACGTTTCCCCTCACCTTGGTTACACTGATGAGAATGATGTCAGTATAAACACGTAACTTGCGTCCAGGCAAAAATTTTAGGCAGCTCAGGCGAAGATTCCAGAGCAACCCAGACCGGGGCGAATCGAGAGACCTGAGGGCATCACCACATCGAGGAACGGGCAACCATTAGGAGACACTCATGAAACGCGTAACGACAGCAACCTCCCATCATTCAGGCTGGCTTTCTCTGTTTTGTATCAGTTTGTTGCTCAGTAGTTTTGTCGCACTACCGATGATCGAAGACTTAACGCAATCGCAACAGGCGGAATCAGGCCAGTCACGGCGCTGGTGCAAACGAACCCCACACGTTAGATTCCCAGATTCCCCGGCGATCGTCACAAACTTGCTTAAAAACTGGGTGTTCTTGGGTGTTCCCCTGTAGCGGTGGATGGAGATCAGCCCGAGTACATTCTTTGCTCTCAATTCTTTAAACCTGTCAACCCCTGGAGTCGAGGTTCTGCATCGGACAGAACCTCATTTTTGCGTGCTTGATGCCCACCATGAGTAGGAGCGAAAAATGTTTCGCCCCTATTCCTCGTCGTCCTCGTCGTCGTCTTTGGTCGGATAGACAAAGCCACGAGAGCGCCCTGTCAGTACAGACTTACCCAACGATAGAGCTTTTTCTGCTTCTAGGGCGGCTTTTCGCTTCCAAACGGCATGACGCTGATTGCGCTTGGCTTTGGATGTTTTCTTCTTAGGGACTGCCATAACGGTAACTGTGGTGATGTTTAAACGGTTGCCAAACCTTTCTATCTTAAAGCATAATGACCCTTTCGGAGAAAGTAATTTTCGCTACTCTGATCTGACGGTTTCTCTGGCCCTCACCGATTACCTGTTCCCTGCTACAGTGGCTTATTCTTCTGCATCTCAGCCCCCGAGAGAAGCGGCTCTATCCCTCGATCGAGTTGCCTTTACCTATGCGAATGTGACCTCCGTCCTCAAAGAGATTAGCCTGACGATTGAGTCTGGGGAGCGAGTGGGAATCATTGGCCCCAACGGTGCCGGAAAAACGACCTTATTTCTGACCATCTGTGGCGTCTTGCGTCCGAGTTCAGGAGCGGTGAGTCTATTCGGAAAACCCGTCATTCCTGGACAATTTCGCCCGGATGTGGGGTTAGTCTTCCAAAACCCCAACGATCAATTGTTTTCTCCCTCAGTTTGGGATGATGTGGCCTTTGGTGTTGAGAATCTCGGCTATAGCGATGCTGAGGTGGCTTGTCAGGTCCATGAGACCTTAGAGCAATTGGGGATTCTCGAATATCGCGATCGCCCCCCCCATCATCTCTCTGGAGGACAAAAACGAATGGTGGCGATCGCCGGGGTGTTGGCCATGAAACCGGATCTGATTCTCTACGACGAACCCAGTGCTAACTTAGATTTGCGATCGCGCCGTCGTCTGATCAAGTTTCTGCAACAATCCCCACAAACCCTCCTCGTAGCCAGCCACGATCTCGAATTAATCCTAGAACTGTGCGATCGCGTTCTCCTGTTAGATAACGGCCACCTCATCGCCGATGGTCCCCCGGCCGAGATTCTCCGCGATCGCCCCCTCATGGAATCCCACGGTCTAGAAACCCCCTCAACACTCACATAGAGAGAGAGCAACCCCATTCCCCATTAACTATTAACTATTAACTATTCACTATTAACTATAACAGAGGCTGACAAATACGAATCCGCTCATAAATCTCCTCCAACGCCTCTCCCGGCCGCGCCGGAGAGAGCCAATAGCCTTGAATCTCATCACAATCGAGTTCAGACAACAACTGCATCTGTTCGACCGTTTCGACCCCTTCAGCGACGATTTTCATGCCTAAGCCTCGCCCCAAGGCCACAATCACCGACGCGATCGCGCGATCTTTCGATTGAGTCGTCACATCTCGGACAAAGGAGCGATCAATCTTCAGTGCATTCAGAGGAAAATTCTTGAGATAAGCCAACGAAGAATAGCCCATGCCAAAATCATCGAGAGCAATCCTCACCCCCATCTCCCGCAACTGCTGAAGAATCACCTGAGTCAGTGCCACATTTTGAATGGCTACCGTCTCCGTAATCTCGACCTCCAAATACTCCGGCGACACCTGCGTCGTCTCCAACACCTGTCGCACCGTCTGCACCAAATTCGTCTGCAAAAACTGACGGGCCGACAAATTCACCGCCACCGGAACCAGCGGAAACCCCTGTTCCTGCCAACGGCGAATTTGCCGACAGGCTTCATAGAGGACCCATTCACCAATCGGCACAATTAAGCCATTCTCCTCCGCCAGCGTAATAAATTCCTGGGGAGACACCTGGCCCAGACGGGGTGAGTTCCAACGAATCAACGCCTCTAACCCCGACAATCTGCCGGTTTTAATCGATAATTTGGGCTGATAGAACAGCACAAACTCCTGTCGTTCGACGGCTAAATGTAACTCCCGTTCCAACAACAACAGATCATAGCTTTGATGATCTAACATCCCTTGATAGAACTGAAAACTACCCCGTCCCGCCTCTTTAGCTCGGTGCAGCGCGATATCAGCGTGTTTCATTAAGCTGGCCGCATCCTCTCCATCCTGGGGATAACGGGCAATACCAATGCTGCCGCTGACGTAACAGGAATAGGGTTCAATATCAAACGGTAATCCCAGTACTCCCACCAGCCGTTGTGCGAGTCGTTCACAGGCGACAGGATCAATGGGAGGCCGTAACAGTAGGGTAAACTCATCGCCACCCCAACGGGATAAACTCCCCTCTTGTGGCAGTTCAGCGACGATGCGACGACTGACTAACTGCAAGACTTCATCACCGAGATCATGGCCGAGGGTGTCGTTGATTTTCTTAAAACAGTCAATATCGATGAAAAAGACAGCCAGAGACTGCTCCTGTTCCCGTGCATCCTGTAGAGCGTTGGTGAGTTGTTGGCGGAATAAGAGGCGGTTGGGTAATCCAGTTAGGGTATCGTACAGGGCTTGATAGTCGGCGGCGCCAATAGTGCGAGCATTCCACCAAATTACGGCCCCTAAGACGAAGACACTGCTAATACTTAAGAGAACTAAGGCCACTTCTGCGTCGTAGAAGCCCGCTCGTTTTCCCAACAGAACGACGCCACAGCCGATGGTGGGTAGGATCAGGGTCAGGCCAATCAAACGACGAATGGTTGCACCGCCGGCTAGTTCACTGACGATGATTCCCATACCGCCGCGATCGGGGTAGCGCCCCAGAACCCCCAAAGACAGCAGAACAAAGGCCAGGCCGGTATGTAGGGCCATCTCGGTAAACTTCCCTAAACCGTAAAAGGCGGTAATGCCAAACAGATAGCCGAGACAGCCGAGTAGGGCAATCAGAAAGGTGACAATCGCCCAGAGTTGGGCGGCTCGATCGCGACGAAAGGCTTGATAGGTTAGGGCGATGCCGATGCTGCAAAAGGCGATCGCCGTATTTAAGGCCATGCGCCCTGGAATGTACGTGCCGACGGGGTTGGGATCATCGGGCAAGATTGCCTGATCCAGCCCCAGTCTGAGGTCTAGGGCATATTCGAGGGTGGTGAGCGCCCCAAGGGCCACAACTAGCCCCGCTCCGGTCATCGTTAGCAGTCTGAGCCGGTGATGACTGGCCAGCAGCGCCCCAGCGGCCAAGGTTAGGCCAATGGCGGTATTGACTTTCATGGTCACCCAGAAGGGGAGGATACTTTTAAACAAGCCAATATCAAAGACCCAACCGAGTAAGACCAGACATCCTAGGCCAATGACGGCATAGGCACAAATCTGTGACCAACGTTTGAGATTGGCTACATATTGCGGATTTTTGGGTGTCTCAATGGCTAAGTCAATATGAGACTGAAGCTGCAACCGTTTCAGGAAAGGATAGCTAAAGAAAGATACGAACACCGGGGAACCTGGGTGATTAGCATGGACGCTGGAATTGGATTGGCGATCGCGTTGCGTTTTCACGGTCATAGTGGCTTGACCATTTCTTCTGCATACCATTCAGCCTAACTCGTCAAGGATGCAAGAGTGATTGACCCGCAGCATGAGAGTGGGAGATTGTCTTGAGTTTTCTTCGCTCTCTTGGACTCGACGATCAGTGCCCCTGTAAGCGCCAATGATAATACCATGGTCCTCTTGAGTGTGATGGGGCCTAGGTTGCGATCGCCACTCCTCCTTTTTTTTCGACCTGATTCTCTCTCTAGGTGAACATGGATCTCCCCTCGCCTCGGCTATCCCCGGCCTCGGGCAACTTTGACAGGTTTAGTTTAATCCCGACAAATTTTATCGGGATTATTTGACGGGACTTGACCCCCGTGTTACGATTTCGATTCAGGTTGAGTTAAGACAAGTAGAGACCCCCCATGACCCAAGCCATTGAACGCCTCAAACAAGCTTCCACCACCGCATTCACCGGACTAAAATGCAAAGAATGCGGCACTGAATACGAAGCCACCGCCAAACACGTCTGTGAAGAGTGCTTCGGGCCGCTGGAAGTCAAGTATGACTATGATGTCTTGCGCCAAACCGTCAGCCGTGACACCATCGAAGCCGGACCTCACTCCATTTGGCGCTACAAACCGTTTCTCCCGGTGGCCACAGATACCCCCATTGACGTAGGAACGGGAATGACACCGTTGGTTGAAGCCCATCGTTTGGCCCGTCGCTTGGGATTGAAAAAGCTTTATATTAAAAACGATGCCGTCAATATGCCCACCCTGAGTTTCAAGGATCGGGTGGTCTCGGTAGCGTTAACTCGCGCTCGTGAACTGGGGTTCTCTACCGTATCTTGTGCCAGTACCGGCAACCTGGCCAACTCCACAGCGGCGATCGCCGCCCACGCCGGTCTCGACTGCTGTGTCTTCATCCCCGCTGACTTAGAAGCCGGTAAAATCCTGGGAACTCTGATCTATAACCCAACTCTGATGGCAGTCAAGGGCAACTACGATCAAGTCAACCGCCTCTGTTCAGAAGTGGCCAACACCCAAGGTTGGGGATTTGTCAACATCAACCTGCGTCCTTACTATTCTGAAGGTTCAAAAACCCTAGGCTTTGAAGTAGCCGAACAACTCGGTTGGCAACTGCCGGATCATATTGTCGCCCCCCTGGCCTCGGGATCGCTATTTACCAAAATCTATAAAGGCTTCCGCGAATTTGTCGAAACCGGCTTAGTTGCAGACAAAGCCGTTCGTTTCAGTGGTGCCCAAGCCGAAGGCTGTTCTCCCATCGCCAGCGCTTATAAAGAAAAACGGGACTTCATCGCCCCAGTCAAACCTAACACCATTGCTAAATCCATTGCTATTGGCAATCCCGCTGATGGTATTTACGCCGTCGATATTGCCAACCAAACCAATGGCAGCATCGAATCCGTCACCGATGCTGAAATCATCGACGGGATGAAGTTATTGGCAGAAACCGAAGGCATTTTCACCGAAACCGCCGGCGGAACCACCATCGCCACCCTCAAAAAATTAGTAGAAGCGGGCAAAATTGACCCTGATGAAGTGACCGTGGTTTATATTACTGGCAATGGCTTGAAAACCCAAGAAGCGGTTCAAGGTTATATTGGTGAACCACTCACCATTGAGCCGAAACTCGATTCCTTTGAGCGGGCGTTGGAGCGTTCTCATACGCTCAACCGTCTGGAATGGCAGCAAGTTTTAGTCTAGTTTTTGGGTTTTTTCCCTTTGTGTTGAGTTATGTTGAGTCATTTTGAGTCATTTTGAGTTGTTATGTCTGTTACCGTTCTTATTCCCACCCCCCTGCAAAAGTTTACCGGCGATCGCGCCAAACTTGACTGTGACGCCAGCAGTATTTCCGAGTTAATTGAGGCTCTCGAAGGCTCTTGTCCGGGGATTAAAGCTCGTCTGTGTGATGAACAGGGCAAACCCCGTCGCTTCCTCAATTTCTACGTCAATAGTGAGGATATTCGCTTTCTGGACAACACTGAAACCACACTCAATGATGGTGATGAAGTGAGCATTGTTCCGGCCGTGGCGGGAGGTTGAGGTTTCGTGACTCCTTGAGTTTGAGATATTGATAAGAAATGGGGGTGTACTGTTATGAGTACACCCCCATTTTTAATGCGTTAATGGTTAATGCGTTACGCCAACGGGTAACGACCTGAACCATTAAGCGGGGATAGCCATTTCTTGCAAGAGTCCGTCGTAGATTTGTGTCAGATGTTGGGCCACCCCTTCCCAACTGAACTCTTCTAAAACCCGTTGGCGAGAGGCTTGGCCAAGTTGATCGCGCCATTGGGGATTCGAGAGAAGGCGATCGCAGGCCGCCGCGAAGGCCGCTTCGTCTTTAGCGGGGGCCAACAAGCCCGTTTGTTCGTGAACAATCGAGTATTGTAAGCCACCCACCGCACTGGCGACGATGGGAGTACCGCAAGCCATGGCCTCAATGGCCACCAAACCAAACGGTTCATAGTGACTCGGAACCACACAGACATCAGCGGCGGCGTAGTAAGCACTCATCAAGTCATCCTCAATGCGGCCAGGGAACTCAACCTGGCCATCCAGGCCGAGTTGTTGGGTTAAGGCCATGAGGCGATCGCGTTCATCTCCATCTTGATGGCCCGATCGCGCCCCACCGCCGATCACCACCTTAAAATCAGGATCATGGCGGAACTGCGATCGGCCAGCGGCCCGAATCAGGGTTTCAATCCCCTTACGACTATCAAAGCGTCCCACATAAAAGAGACGTTTTTGTTCCGGGGGAATCCCCAGTAACTTCCGGGCCGCCGAGCGAGAAATCGAACCAAATCGATGCACATCTGTACCACAGGGAACCACTTGGATAGTACCCAGGGGCGTCACCCGCCGCATATCCTCAACTTCCTGAGGACTCGTCGCGATGACACAATCAGCCGTTTCAATGCAACGCTTTTCAGTAGCCAAACGGGTTTTGGCAATATCGGGAATAGCTTGCACCGAGCGATATTTCACCGAACCGAGAGAATGATGCGTATGAATTTGGGCCAGGGATTGAGTCTGTCTCAGTTGCAGTCCCACCCAAGCCGAGAGCCAGTAGTTGGTGTGAACCAGGTGATAGTGTCGCCCTGAATCCCGTTGATAGTGATGGAACGCCTGAACAAACTCAGGTAGATAATCAAAAATTAGATCTCGATGAACAAAGCGTTCTGCCCCCGCCCTGAGGCGAATCGTGCGACAATTCGGTCCATGTTGAACAACATCCGCTTGGCTGGAGTTTGTGCGGCGGGTGAACATATCCACCTGCCAGCCTAAACTGGCTAAGGCTTCACCAACATGGCGCACATAGACATTTTGTCCTCCAGCTTCTTCCTTACCAATTTCGATCGCCGGATCACCATGAACCGAGATTAAGGCAATAGATTGTAGAGAAGCCATAAATGGGATTCCTTGTAAAACGCGACAGCAACTCAACCTTAAATTGGGGGTCAGAGGACTGTTGCTGAGAACATCACTCTCGATAATCAATCAGGTTGAGTTTAAGAGTGAGAGTTAGACTTAGAGGTTAACGTCAGTGGTTTCGGGTCAATCCTAGAGAGACTTTAGGTTGAACGATCGCCTGGGGGGGCGATCGCACCATCAAGTCCACTGATTCTAGCATTTTCAGGCCTTCAAAACTGTTTTCAGAGAACCACCGAGAAAAGTGGCACCGTTCCTCCTTAAGACTCAACCAAGGACAGAACCCGTCCTGTCAAACTAAAGGGACGAACCTCCGAGATTTCTACAGACACTGTTTTTCCTTTCAACTCCTCTAAACTCCCCTCAAAGAAGGTTAAGCGATTGCCCCGTGTCCGTCCCATAACTTGAGTGGGATCTTTAGGATTTTGTTCCTCAACCAACACCTCCTCAACACGATTCGCATAGCGTTGAGAGCGTTCAGCAGCTTTCACGCTCACCAAGTGATTGAGTCGTTGTAAGCGGTCTTGTTTCACCTCATCGCTGAGTTGATTCTGCCAATGAGCCGCTGGGGTTCCGGGACGGGGAGAGTAGGCAGCAGTATTGAGAATATCAAAACCAATATCGGCCGTTAAATCCAGAGTTTTTTGGAACTGTTCCTCAGTTTCGCCGGGGAAGCCGACAATCGCATCGGCACTAATCGCCGCATCAGGCATATAATGACGAATTTTGTCGATAATGCGGCGATATTTCTCATGGGTATAGCCCCGGGCCATCGCTTTGAGAATCTCGTTATCGCCAGATTGGAAAGGAATATGGAAATGTTCGCAGACTTTAGGCAGTTCCTGACAAGCGCGAATCAGCCGTTCAGTGAAGTAGCGGGGGTGACTCGTAGCGAAGCGGATGCGTTCGATTCCCGGCACATCATGGACGAAATATAACAAATCCGTCAGGGTATGGAGATGTCGTCCTTCGGGGGTACTACCGGGCAAATCTCGCCCATAGGCATCGATATTTTGCCCCAAGAGGGTCACTTCTTTATAGCCTTGTCGTCCGAGTTCCTCCATTTCAGCGCGAATCGCCTCCGGAGTGCGGGACTGTTCCACACCGCGCACATTGGGCACCACGCAATAGGTGCAGCGTTCATTGCAGCCGTAAATCACATTCACCCAAGCACTCACCGCACTATCGCGGCGGGGTTTGGTGATGTCTTCCATAATATGCACCGGTTCCGTGGCCACCACTTGGCTACCAGAGAACACCTGTTCGAGCAAATCCCCGAGGCGATTGGCGTGTTGCGGTCCCATCACCAAGTCCAGTTCCGGAACCCGTCGCATGAGGGCTTCTCCTTCCTGTTGGGCCACGCAACCGGCCACTGCGAGGATGAGGTTGGGGTCATTTTGTTTGCGTTTGGCCTGTCTCCCGAGATAGGAATAGACCTTTTGTTCGGCGTTGTCGCGGATCGTGCAGGTGTTGTAGAGGACTAAGTCCGCCAGGTTTGGGTCCTCTGTGGCTTGGAAATTTAGGGTTTCGAGAATCCCGGCCATCCGTTCCGAGTCAGCTTTGTTCATCTGACAGCCGAAGGTGGTGATGTGGTAACGACGAGGGGTAACGGTCATAGGTATCTGTTGGCGTTTAGATGTTCAGGACTGTTCAGGGAATCCCTATTTTAGCGACTTGGGGGGGCGATCGCCCCTCGGAGTTGCTCTGACTGTAGTTCCTCGGACGAATAATTCCGTAGTCTCACGGAGTTATTATCCGTAATACTACGGATACAGGTCAATCTATCCCAGAGCTTTATCAAATCTTTGCAATTAATGTCGGGAATTCTTAGGAAATAGCCCAGGCCTAGGTTATAAAGTGTAGAGGCATGGCCTTGCCCTAGGGCGATCGCCACAGCTATTTGGGTGTCATCGAGTCAGATTGAATACGATGTCTCTATTTCCGGACATCCTGTTGATAGTTCCATGACGCGTCTGGAATAGGTTTCCTCTGTCTGGGAATAGTTCAGGCACGTCTTCAGTTGGCTCAACCCTAACCCCTATCATGTTCTTCCAGACTGCCCAGGAGATTTCCCTTAAGTCTAGGGAGCCAGCCTCAGCATAAATACCCAAAGTTTTTCAGACCCATCATGAATCTGCACTACCCATATCGTCCCCTGATCGTCCTTGATGCTGCCATTGAGGCGCCTGAACAGTTACTGAGAGGGGTCATCGACACGGCCCAAGTCCTACAACTTGATGCCCAGCGTAATGGAGTTGAGCAGATTTCCGAGTATCTTGAGCAGCATCAGGGCATCGATAGCCTGCATCTGATCGCCCACGGACAGCCGGGAGGGTTGCAGTTGGGTCAAACTGGGTTAACGCAGCACAACCTAGCGGACTGGGCCAGTCAGCTACGTCAATGGTCGACATCTCTTAGTTCTCAGGCCTCGGTGGTTCTCTACGGCTGTCGCACCGGCGCCGGAACTCTGGGACAGCAGTTTCTGACGCATCTCCAGCAACTGCTCGGAGTCACAATCGCCGCATCCAGTCACGTGGTGGGTCAGGGACAATGGCACTTTGACCGCATTCTCAAGTCAAAATCCAGCCAAGACTCTGCCGAAACCAGGGCGAGGGGACTCGATGCGCTCAGGCTTCCCTTCCACCCCGACACCTTAGCAAGTTATCCCGGTCGCTTTAACACCCCCAACTTCTTTTATGCCAGTGGGGGAGAAGATAACGACCAATTATTTCTAGTCAACCCCACCAATGCTGAACGGGAATCCATTGGTCAACTGGCAGATAGCAGCTTTGCCTTATCTCGCAACAGTGATGGCGATTTATTTTATACCGACACAGAGACCGTAGCCGACGGGATTACCGTCTATAAATTCGACTTTGAGACTGGAAACAATGAGGCGATTGGACGCTTTAACCCTATAACTCGAGGAAATGATGATCCAATCACAGGTGACCTAAGTAACGATAATGATCGGATTGTCAAATTAGGGCAATCTCAAGATGGGCGCATCTACGGCATGGGGTTCAGGAACCGGGTTCTCTATGCCATTGACCCTGATGACGTCACCGATGGTGAAGTCGGCGTCCAAGAGATCGGTATTACTGGAATTGGTCGCGGTGGGGGTGACATCGCCTTTGATCCAGAGAATGAGAATGTTTTCTTCATCACCGCTCGCCAAGGATCGAATGACTACCAACTCTATCGGGTGGAGTTATCCTTCGATGCTGACAATCAGATCAGCAGCGCCACTGGACAACAAGTTGGCATTCTTGTCAATGAGGACAACGAGGCGATCGACGGAAGTGCAGGCGCCATAGGCTTTGGAGCCGATAATAATCTCTACTTCAACGCCGGTTCAGTCATGTACCGCTTGGACCGTGATCAGCTCTCGGCCCGAGGTACGAACAACTTGCCAGCAACGGAAATCGGAGATATAGGTATTCCCATCTCGGACTTCGCCAGCCTGCCAGAAGCCACCGTGGCCCTAAATGTGACCGTAGAGAAAGATGCCGACGCCGATCCGGTCAATGCGGGAGGAACCGTCAATTACGAAGTCACCATTGAAAACAAGGGCATCACCGACCCCAAGACCAATGAAATTAGCGACGGGACCATTCCCGATATCGAAGTCTCAGATCCCCTTCCTGATGGCATTGAGAGTTTTAGCTGGACGCGCCAGATTCTTAATGCCGATGGCGACGTAGTCAGTAGCACCAGTGGCAGCGGAGCGATATCGGATACCTTCGACCTCGAGGCCAACCAACGGGCAGTGTACCAAGTTGAAGCCACCGTCAGCAGTTTGCCGAGCGGTGATGCCATTGCCAACACGGCCCGAGTCCGAGTGCCGGGATTTGGGATTGTGGATCCTGACAATTCCGATCGCCTCCTACCCGAAATCACCGCAACAGATTCGATTGACATTGGCAACCAACCCCCAGAGGTTGATGATGGCTTAGTCACAACTCCCCCTGGTGAAGTCACAGCGGTAGATGTTCTCTTTGGCAGCGACGATGGTGAAATTGAACAGTATGTCATTGATACCATCCCCGAAGGCGGCGTCTTGCGAGTCAATGGTCGTGAAATCGGTCCGGGGGAGAGCATCAGCGCCGATGAGTTGGACCAGTTGGTGTTTGATGCCAACGATGACTTCGATGGCTCAGAGTTTACCTATCGGGCCATTGATAATCAAGGAGAAGCTTCAGAACCCGGAACCGTTCGGCTCAACAGTCCCCCTCAGGTGACCGGAGGCGAAGAAGATGTCCCCCCCGGGACTGTTACCAACCTCTCCAATGATCTCTTCAGCGGCGAGGATCCCGATGGAACCATCAATCGCTACGAAATTGCCGAATTGCCACCGGCGAGCCAAGGCACCCTCTTTATCGGCGATCCCGAACGAGGGGGACGAGAAGTGGTTGAAGGGGAAACCCTAACCCCCGACCAACTCGATCGCCTGTTCTTTCAAGCCGAACCGGGATTCAGCGGGACCACATTTGGGTTTCGCGCCATCGACAATCAAGGGGGTGAGTCTCCAACGGCGGAGGTGACGTTAGGGACAGCCAATGCACCGCCGGACACCGAGGATGTCTTACAAGTCATCGAACCCGGTGAACCCGTCACCCTCGAAGGACTCGGCGGGACAGATATTGAAAGCGATAATGATGATCTCGAATTTAGGATTGATGAGTTACCCGGCGAGGGAACCCTAACCCTCGATGGAAACGAGGTCAGTGCTGGGGATGTGCTGACGGCGGACGAACTGGCTAACTTGGAATTTAGCTTCCCAGAGGGATTTAGCGGTAATACCAGCTTTACCTATGTTGCGATTGACGAGACGGGTGAAGAAGACCCGACCCCCGGAACAGTATTCCTCAAAACTGAAGGCAGCAATATATCCCCGGAAACGGAGGAGACAACCGTTGAAGTTCCCCCAAATACTTTTGGAGGTGTTAGTGAAATTCCACGGGGGGTGGCGACCCGTTTAACCGGCTTAGGGGGCAATGATCCCGATGGGGAGATTGACGAGTTTCGGATTACTCGCGCACCGGGGAATGGAACCCTATTCCTGGGAGATCCGGCCGATGGCGGTCGGGCCTTGGGGACAGACGACACCATTCCTGCCAACCGCATCGATGAGGTCTTCTTCCTACCTGGCAATAACTTTAATGGGAGTGATTTTACCTATGCGGCGATCAACAATGAGGGTGAAGAAGACCCCACCCCGGCTGAAGTCACCCTAGAGGTGGGTAATCGTTTCCCGGACACGGACGATGTCACCAATCCTGTGCCAGATCCGGGTGAGGTGATTCGTCTCTCGGGACTCGGTGGTAGTGATGATGATGGCAACATTAGTGGCTTCGTCATCAACACGCTTCCCAATCGAGGCACCCTCTTCCTGGGGCGACCTGGCGCTGGAGGGGTGGCGGTTGAAGAGGGGCAAATCCTGACTCCCAATGAACTTGACCGCCTCTTCTTGGATGTAGGAGAGGGTAGCGGGGACATTCGTTTTACCTATTCGGCTATTGACAACCTCGGGGCCATTGACCCCATTCCCGGTGAAGTGCGCTTTACCAATGAGACCACCTCTCCCGGCGATGAGGAGGATGATGATGAGGACGATGATCCCGTTTCGGATATTGGTGGAGATCCCTCTCCCTCTCCGACTCCCTCACCTTCTCCGGACCCAGACCCAGACCCTGAGCCGGAACCCGACTTCGACTCCCTCTGTCCTCCAAAACCTGAAAAACCCGAGATTCCTGATTTACCGGAGTTACCCGACATTCGTCGGGCCATGCCTGATCCCCTGCCGGCTTTACAGGTGGAGGGTTTAGAGCAACTCGATAGTGTGGACGTCCTCGATAGTACCGCCGGTAATATCGTGACCGGGGGATCTGGGGATGACGAGATTCGTGGCAGTCTCGGAGATGATCAATTGCGGGGTAGTCAGGGCAATGATCTCATCGCAACGGGGGGCGGAAACAACGCTCTGGCCGGCAATGAGGGCAATGATACTCTGCTCGGTCATCTGGGGGCTGATACCCTCAACGGGGGTCGGGATAGTGACCTGATTCTCGGTCGCGGTGGTAATAACGTGATTTGGGGCGATCGCGGCGACGATACGATCTCCGGCGGCCCCGGCGACGACATCATCGGCGGCGGTCCCCAAAACCGCACCCCGGACTTTGAAGGGAGTGACGACCTGATTTATGGAGATGGCGGCAACGATACCATCTTTGGCAATCTAGGTCAGAATAGCCTCTCGGGTGGCGATGGTGATGACCTGATTTTCGGCGGTCAGGGAGATGACCGGATTCATGGGGATGCCAGTACCGACACCCTCAAAGGGGAGTTCGGCAACGATACCCTGATTGGCAGTCCTGATACCATCGAAGCCGTCGCTGCCGAAGATGTGGTGGATGAGGATGTCGCCGATGAGGAGCGGCTTGAGGATGCTGAGGCGTTCACTCCTCAAGAACTCACGTTGGAGTCTTTGGCGGGGTTAGATGACCCCCGTGAAGCGGCGACGGAGACCGAGACGGAGGACTCGCAACCGACCCCGGAACCGACTCCGGAACCCACTCCAGAACCGACCCCAGAACCGACCCCAGAACCGACTCCGGAACCCATCAGTGAGGGTGATCTCCTCTCAGGTAATGATGGCGATGATGTCCTCTTTGGCGGAGCGGGCGGTGATAGCCTGTTTGGGGGGGATGACAACGATTGGCTTGATGGCGGGTCAGCCGATGACCTACTGTTCGGCGATCGCGGCAGTGACACCCTCTACGGCAATCAGGGGAACAATACCCTCGTCGGCGGTTCCCTCGACCCGGCCATGATTGACGAAGATGGCCCCGACCTCCTCTATGGCGGCATTGGCAATGATCTGATTCTCGGCAACCGAGGCGATGACACCATCTCTACGGGAAATGGCAATAACCTAGCCTTCGGTGGTCAGAGCAACGACCTCATGTATGGGGGGCAAGGCTCTGATACCCTCAAAGGGGAGTTTGGCGACGATACCTTACTTGGCAGTCCCCGTAGTCTCTCGACAGAGGCGGCTGTGGGAAATCTTCTTAGTGGCAATAAGGGCAATGACGTTATCCTGACCGGCCAGGGGGGGGATACCGTCTATGGGGGGGATAACAATGATCGGGTCTTTGGCGGTGATGGCGAAGACCTCATCTTCGGCGATCGCGGCGATGATACCATCGACGGCAGTGGTGGCAACGACACCCTCGTGGCCGCTAACGGCAACCCCCTCGTCCGGGAGAATGATGGCAATAACCTCATTTTTGCCGGTGACGGTGAAGACCTCATCCTCGGTGGCTCGGGCAATGATAGCCTCATCGGGAACGAAGGTAATGACACGGTTCGTGGTGGCCGTGGTAATGACATGATTTGGGGTGATCCCGGTGATGACCTGCTCTTTGGAGATTATGGCGATGATACCCTCTGTGGTGGTGGCGGTGATGATACCCTCGTGGCCGGGAACGGCAACCCCAATGACCCCGCCACGGGCGATAATCTTCTCATTGGCGCGGCGGGGAATAACGTCATGTTCGGTAATGGGGGCCAAGATACGTTCCAAGGGGGGTTAGGCAACGACACCATCTTTGGCGGCAGTGGTGATGTCATTGTCTTTGGTGAACGCGGCAATAACGTCATCTTCGGTCAACGGGGCAATGATACCCTGGCCGGCGGTAATGATAGTTCTCTGGTTCATGGCGGCCAAGGGAATGATGTTCTCTTTGGCAATGCCGGTGACAATACTCTCTATGGTGGCCAGGGCGACGATACCCTCTATAGTGGTCGGGGCAATTCCCGCCTCTTTGGCGATTTGGGCGATGACCTTCTGTTTGGACAACGGGGCAACGATACCCTCATCGGCGGCGGTGGTCAAAACGGTTTTGCCATCAGCAATGAGGTGGAAAATAACATTATCCTGGACTTCGATCTCACTCAGGATGCCTTTGTTCTCTTTGACGGCATCACACGGGAGGACTTGAACTTCGACAGCCGCGATGGACAAACTCTCCTGCAACGCAATGGCCAAACTATTGCCATTTTGGTGGATGTGGGGTTAGAGCAGGTTAATGAGATTACTTTCCGATAATCTGCAAAAATAAGTGGCGATGCTCATAAACCATCGTCCCTTATTCGGGGAATTGGGAATTATCTATACCCTCAATGTTGCAAACTGTTCGCAAATGTTTCCCTAGCTTGAATCTGGCTGGGTCACTCTGGACAGGAGTGGCGATCGCCATTGCTTTGGCCGTCGCCACTCCCGTCTTCTTTATCCTAGGTAGTTTTGTGCATGACTCCCGAGAAATTTGGGAGCATCTCATTGCCACAGTCCTGTTTCGCTACATCGAAAACACCTTCATCCTCATGATGGGGGTAGGTTTTCTCGTCATCATCATGGGAGTTGCCAGTGCCTGGTTGGTGGCCGCCTGTGAGTTTACTGGACGGCGAATCTTGGAATGGGGCCTGTTACTTCCCCTGGCGGCCCCCGCGTATGTGCTGGCCTACACCTATACGGAATTTCTCGACTTTGCTGGTCCCGTACAAACCAGCCTGCGGACTCTCACCGGTTGGGGGTTTGACGACTATTGGTTTCCCAATATCCGCTCCCTTTGGGGGGCGATCGCCCTACTGAGCCTAACGCTCTATCCCTACGTCTATCTCCTCAGCCGCGTCGCCTTCCTCGAACAATCCATCTGCACCATCGAAGCTAGTCGCGTTCTCGGGGCCAATCCCTGGCAGAGTTTCTTCTCCGTCGGCCTGCCCCTAGCTCGTCCCGCCATCGCCGCAGGCACAGCCCTGGCCCTCATGGAGACTCTAAACGACTTCGGAACCGTGCAATATTTCAGCGTCGACACCTTCACCACCGGCATTTACCGCACCTGGTTCGGCTTCGGAGAACGCATGGCCGCCAGTCAACTGGCCGCGGTTCTGTTGATCTTTGTCTTTGCCCTGCTCTGGCTCGAACAGCGATCGCGTCGTCAAGCCCAATACTACGAACCCTCGGCCAACTCCCAACCCCCCGCTCGCTATACCCTAGACGGGAGTCGAGGACTCCTGGCCGCCGGCGTTTGTCTCCTCCCGATTACCCTAGGCTTCCTCATTCCCGCCGCTGTACTGCTACAGATGGCCGTCAATCATGCCCAAGATACCTTCGGGCCGCGCTTTTGGGACTTTGCCCGTAACAGTCTGCTCCTGGCGGGCCTCACCGCCTTCATCGGCGTGATCATCACCCTGATTCTGGCCTATGGCGTGCGTCTGAACCCCTCCCAACTCATGAAAACCGCCGCTCGCATTTCTGGCATGGGGTACGCCGTCCCCGGTTCGGCGATCGCCGTCGGCATCCTCGTCCCCGTCGGAGCCTTAGACAACGCCATTGACCGTTGGCTACAAGCCACCTTCAACGTCTCTACGGGCCTGCTCTTCAGTGGAACCATGACGGTGCTGATTTTCGCTTATCTCGTCCGCTATCTGGCCGTCTCTCTTGGTAGCATCCAATCGAGCTTGGCTAAAATTTCCCCCAACCTCGACGAAGCCTCCCGCAGTCTCGGCCATAGCCCTCTGGCTACCCTAACTCAAATCCATATCCCCCTGCTCTGGCGAGGGATTCTCACCGCCGCCATGATTCTCTTCGTGGATGTGATGAAGGAACTCCCCGCGACTTTGATCATTCGTCCGTTTAACCTAGACACCCTCGCGATCCATGTCTACAACCTCGCCTCCGATGAGCGTCTGGCCGAAGCCTCCGGCCCGGCCCTGGCCTTAATGGTCATCGGCATGATTCCCGTGGTTGTCCTAAGCTGGCAAATCAGTCGCGATCGCCCCAACCAGTTGTGAACTGCCACAGAAATAAGATGAGGCGATCGCCGATCTGTTAGATTGAAGTGCGAACAGCAATCGGTGTACTGACGGATGGGTTATCTAATTGCCACAACAAACATGAAAGGCGGTGTAGGGAAAACCACCCTCACCGTCAATATGGCCGCGTGTTTAGCTAAAGAACACCGCCAACGGGTGCTGGTGGTGGATCTCGATCCCCAAGTCAGTGCCACCTTGTCCCTGATGTCCCCCACGGATTTCGCGAAAATCCGTAAAGACAAAGGAACTCTCAAACATCTCCTACAAAAAGCCATCACCGGCGATCTCACCGAAAGTCCCGTTCGGGATATCATTCGTCCCTATGGCGGTAATCTGCAAGGAATTGATGTCCTTCCCGGAGACATCGACCTCTATAACGACTTCCTCGTCTCCGAAGTCCTCTATCGCAAAGCCATTCGCAACCCAGAACGAAACTTCGAGGGCGTTTGGAATACCTTTGAAGACTCCCTAATGCGCGGGATTCTCAAACCCGTCGTCGATGACTATGACTTCATCCTCCTCGACTGCGCCCCGAGTTACAACCTCGTCACCCGCAGCAGTCTCGTCTGTAGTGACTTCTACCTGATTCCCGCTAAGCCTGAACCGCTCTCCTACATTGGGATGCAGCTTCTCGAACGACAGGTGAAAAAGCTGATTGAAATTCATCAAATCGAGAAAAAAGTCCAAACCCAACTGATTGGTATTGTCTTTACCATGTCTCGCAGTATCTTGGCGGGACGCTACTACAAACAAGTGATGAAGCGAGTTCGTCAGGAGTTTAACGAAGCCCAAATCTTTAAAACCTCCATTCCCATGGATGTAAGCGTCTCACGGGCTGTTGATAGCTTTAAACCTGTAGTCCTGAGTGATCCCAACTCCGCCGGTTCCAAAGCCTTCCGTACCGTCACCAACGAACTCTTACAAAAGTTACAAACCTTGACACCCGCCGCCCGCAGCGTCCGCTTATCCAAATTAGAATGAAAGCAAGGTAAGACGGCCCCTATCCCTGAGGGGGAGTCCCCCCTTGTGTTTGTCCCCCCTTGTGTTTATCCAATTCTACCCATCTCATGAACGCCAATCGGCTCTTACTGATCTCATGTTGCACGCTACTGGTGAGCCTATCTCCGAGTCTGGCTCGACAGGCTCAAGGATGGTCCCTTAGCTCTGATGTTCACTCTAACGTTAGCTCTGATGTTAGCCCCCTCGCGCAAGCCTCAACAGCCTGGCGAGCCTTTGAATCGACTGAAGGGCGGTTTGAGGTGATGTTACCGAAGCCTCCTGAACGGATGCAACAGATGCTTGATTTGCCGGGAGAGTCGATTCCCTTATATTCTTTTGCCTGTGAGGATGCTTCGGCTGATTATCTGATTAGTTATGCTGATTATCCTCAAGAGTTTATTAGCCGCATTGGTGAGCCGTCAGAGTTCCTCGATGCGGTGAAAGAGGGGTTTCTCGGGGGAGTTCAGGCCGAGGATGTGGTAACTCAGTCCCGCCGCTTACAGGGCTATCCGGGGTTAGTGGTTGAATATATGACCCCGGATGGTGCGGCGGGCTATGCTCATTTCTATTTGGTCAATGACCGGCTTTATCAAGTGATGGTCACGTCTAAAAGTGGCAATTCAGGCAATTGGACTGAGAATGCTCAACGCTTTTTAAGCTCATTTAATTTACGTTAATTTTTGATAAAAACGGTTGACAAAACACAGCTAACAAACAGGTGGGCAATCCCTTGGCTCCATTCTTTGCACATTGTCTGCACATTGTCTGGATACTCCGGTTAGCCTAGCCGATAGTTACCCAGACTGCTGTAATTGGGCTAACCGGTCACGAAGATCATTCAACTCCTCAGAATCTGATGAGAATTGGTGGGCCGGTAACTCGATGATAAACTGAGTGCCTGAGGGAGAATGGGGTTGACAGTAAAATGCTCCTTGATGTTGTTCTACAATAATTTGATAGGCATTTGATAGCCCCAGTCCCGTCCCTTTGCCAATGGGTTTTGTGGTGAAGAAAGGGTCGAAGATGCGTTCAACTAAATCCTGGGGGATTCCCAGACCGTTGTCGGTGATTTTAATCCGCACGATCGCCCCCTCAAGCGCTTTTTCATGCAGCTGCGGCTGGCCTCCTTCAATCCCTTCCATCTTCACTGTTTCATCGTGGCTTCGAGATGCCAAAAACTCCGTTGTCACCCGTAATTCTGGCTTAAAGGTCGGCTCTTGTCTTAGACGGTCTTCTAAGGCATCAATGGCATTATTGAGGATATTAAACAGCGCCTGATTGAGTTGTCCTGGATAACACCGAATTTTTGGTAAGTCTCCATATTCCTTGATCATCTCAATCGACGATCGCGACGCGGCTTGAGACAGACGAGCCTGAATCATGGTTAGGGTACTCTCGATACTGGCGTTAATATCGGCGACTTTCTGCTCTGACTCATCTAAACGAGAGAAATTGCGCAAGGAGAGGATAATATCCCGAATGCGATCGGCACCGACTGCCATCGAATCGAGTAGTTGCGGGAAATCTTCCCGGACAAAATCTAAATCTATAGCTTCGAGGAGATCGGCGATCGCCTCATGGGTTTCCGGGTAATAGGTCTGATAGAGATAAATCAAGTCCAACAACTGCTCACTATAATCACGAGCATGACTGATATTACCGTAAATAAAGCTGATGGGATTATTAATTTCATGGGCCAGACCTCCCACAAGTTGTCCTAACGAGGCCATTTTTTCTGATTGCACGAGTTTTGCCTGAGTTTGTTGTAGGGTTTGCAGCGTTCGATGGAGTCTGTCAGCTTTTTGGCGTTCAGCGGCTTCGGAATCCCGCAACGCCGCTTCAATCTGGTGGCGTTCTGCTAATTCGCTTTTCAGGGATCTAATCAGATTATGCTGACGCAAGGCGATACCGAGTTGCACCGTCAGTTGTTGCAACACCTCCACTTCCGGCTCGGGCCAGGGCCGGGTTTGCTGACAAGAATGAGCAATCAACAGGCCCCACAGTTCCGGTTCATCGTCAAAGGAGTGGGGGTGCCACAGCAGCGGTAAGACTAAATTGGCTTTGACCTGAATCCCCTTCAGTAAGGCCTTGTGACAGTCGGGGAGGTTGCTGGTAGCGACGTTCTCAATGCCTCGAATGCGTCCCCGTTGGTACTGGTGGATATAGTCGTGACGGAAACAGTCATCCTCAAAATGTCGACCGAGGATGGCTAAATTGGAGTCTGACACGGACTCAACCACGACATACCCACTCCAGTCGGGTTGAAAGCGGTAAATCACAACTCGCTCAATGTTGAGGAACTGACGAACCTCATCGACAATGACTTGCATGACCTCCTCAAAGTTGAGAGAAGACCAGACTTGTTTCAAGGTTTTGGCCACGAGTTGGATGCGTTGCATCTGTCGTTCTAACCGCTGTTTTGCCCGTTTTTGTTCGGTAATATCGATCGCCACCCCATACAGTTGAACCACCTCACCCGAGGGACTTCGTTGGGCTTCCCCTTTGATGTCTAAATAGCGAATTTCCCCATCGGGGAACTGCAAGCGATGTTCTAGGTGCAGGGATTCACCGCTATCGAGTAATCGGTGCTGGGCCTGCCACCAGGCGGCGCGATCGCTCCGATGGATGGTCTTGAGGAAGTCTTTGAGCCGTAAGGGGCGATCGCCTGTATCATCGAGGCGATAGATGCGGCGAATCTCCTCTGAGGCGTGAATTTCACCGCTATGGGGATCATAATCAATACTGCCAATATGGGCAATCCGTTGCGCCTCTTGCAATTGGGCCTGACTGGCTTCGAGTTCAGCGGTACGGGCCTGCACTCGCGCTTCTAAGGATTGATTCGCCTGTCGCAGTTCATCTTCAATCTCTCGCCGACGCTCAACTTCCGCTTGCAAGACTGAATTGACCGTTTCCAATTGTTGCGGGGTTTTCAGAGACAGAAACTGAGGCAGCAGTGTCACCAGAGAAACAGCCGTATAGCAGGAGACCACAGCGGTGAGCGCCTGTTCAACTCCTGACAACCAATAGGCCGGATACCAGAGGGTCCAAATTTCTAAGAGATGTCCCAGACCACAGAGGACAATAAATGCACCAAACAGGTAGAACACCCTTAGGAAGGGAATATCTCGACGCTGGGCCACGAAGTAAATCAAGAGAATGGGAATCGAGAAGTAAGCTAAAGCAATCAGAGCATCACTCACGACATGAAGACCCACCAAGGGGGTTTGCCAGAGATAACAGTGGCCATGAGGCATATAGCTCTGACTGGGTGAAAAGATGGTTTGTATCAGTTGCTTAAAAATGTCCCACATTTGTTTCGTTATGGCTTATTAAACGATCGGCTTGGAGAGAATCCACCTCAGACGTAATAGACTGGGATAAAGCCTAAGGAGTTCACGGAGATGATCCTCGTCGTGTTCCTGACCCTGTGATCATTCTAAACCCTAGCTGATTTGAAGATGATTAAGCCTGGTCACCTTCTAAGTCTATGGGGGAGATGGATAAGGCACATCAGCCCCAAGTTGTGCGTTTAAGTACCATGTTGACATCTATTCCATGATTGAGAGTTATATGGGATACATCATTGGATTAGCCCGACTAAAAGACAGGATTGGGGTGTTTCAAGGGCAAAAACTTCAGAAACTAGATTGGTGATGTTCGCAAAGATCGTTGGCCCTTGAGAGCGATCGCTCCTCAGGTCAGTCTCTGAATGCTCCTGAGACTCTCGCTCTTGGTCCTGATGATGATTCGTCTGCGTTGGACAATGTGGGTTGACCTGAGTCGGGACTAACAAACGATGATCGTCTCCACCATACCGATGGCGAATTGAAGGGCGATGCTGCATCTGGGTCGCGATAAGATTCTCTAAGGTTTTTGGCAATCCAAGCCCCTGAAACGTTCTGTTTGTACCGCTTCTTACCTGAGTTCTTTTGCGTGCTATCTCCGGTAAACATTCTGTAAGAATAGTCATCTGGGTTTACATGAATAACTATATACGCTATTGTATTACATACTGCAAAACTGAGTCTAGTAACGATATCAACTTAAGAAAGCAGCTTAATCCCAATTGTCAGGAAACTTAGTCATAATATTCAGGGATTTTCTGAAATCTGTGACTTGGTAAAATTTAGAGATGAGGTGTCAAGAAAGGTTGTTCCACCCGAGGCGATCCGCTAATGGGAACTAGAGTCATAGCAGGGACACCTAGGACACAGACTTAGGGGTAATCCCTCGTGGTTGCTCTTGCCTGACCTTGCCTAACCTTGCCTAACCTTGCCGAACAAAGAGTATCTTAACTGAACCTTCGCTTGCTATAGAATCCTTGAATTTTAAGTTCAGGCGAGATTCAGGAGTGAGCAGTAACGTATCTTAATCAACCCCCCAGACTCAAGATAAGAGATAAATCAGGCTTGTTAAGATATAGAATGGGGTCCCGACCCTTCAGTGTAAAACCTGACATCTTTGAAGACCTATCATGGTGGAACGATCGCATCCCAACAAACGAAGACGTGGTTTAATTCTTAGCTCCCAGGGCTGGCAGCGGTTACAGGCAGCTGAGCATTTATCATGTATCCAGGACAACCAGGGGAAGCCCTACACCTTAGAACAACTCGGAGAACGAACCGGACTAAGTTCGAACACCTTGACCAAACTCCGTCGTCGGCAGAAGCCCGTCGATTGGCAAACCTTAGACTCCTATTTTGAGGCATTTAACCTCAAAATGGGTCACCACGATGTCATCAACCCGGAGCAAAACTCTCCAGAAACCGATTTTGCGGCCTTACAACAAGCACCGCTAAAAGGACAATTACCCGTGGACTCACCCTTTTACATATACCGTAGTGAGATCGAACAAGTATGCGCCCAAGAAATCCTCAAACCGGGAGCGCTAATTCGCATCAAGGCTCCCCGTCAATTCGGCAAAACCTCATTGATGGCGCAAACCCTGAGTCATGCCCGCGATCGCGGCCTGCGTACTTCCGTTGTTAACCTCCAGGGCTTAGATTGTCAAGTCCTGCAAGACCCAGATCGGTTTTTGCAATGGTTCTGTGCCGTAGTCGCCAAAGACTTAGGTCTGCCCAACGAACTCGCCAGTCGTTGGGATGACTTATTTGGCAGCAGTTACAGTTGTTCAGACTACTTTGAAACCTATCTGTTACCCGCCGCGCCAACCCCATTATTACTGGTCATCGAAGAACTCGACGAACTGTTTGCGTACCCAGAGGTGGCCACAGACTTCTTTGGGATGCTGCGATCGTGGTACGAACAAGGGCGTTACGGCCTCGAACAACGAGCCATCTGGACCAACCTGCGGTTAGCGATTATCCACTCCACCGAAGTCTGGCTGCCCTTAACCTTGCATCAATCCCCCTTTAACGTGGGCTTACTGGTGGAATTACCGAACTTTAACCTCGTCGAAGTTGAACAACTCACCAGTCGCTACGGTCTCAATCCTCCCGGAGCCTATAGTCAGGCCATGTTTACCCTCGTCGGGGGTCATCCTTACTTAAGCCAACTCTGTTTGTTTTATCTGGCTCAGGGCGAGTTGAGCATCGAGGACTTATCCAGCGAGGCGATCGCCCACAACAGAATTTTCAGGAGCTACCTGAGACGACAACTGCAACTGATGGAACAGAACCCAGGTCTCCTCGAAGCCATGCAACAGGTGGCCCGTAACCCCGCCGGCATTGAACTGCCCCATCAGAGTGCCTATCGCCTTCAAGGCCTTGGGGCCATCACCCTCAAAGAACGTCTGGCCGTCCCCAGTTGCGAACTCTATCGCCAATACTTTGCGGACTAGCCGATGACCCTAACTCCAAGCCAACCCTCACCGCAACACCAATTCAGCTATCAAGTGGGGGGGTCTCTCCCGCCTGAATCTCAGACCTATGTGCGGCGACCGGCCGATGACAATCTTTTGCAAGCACTTCTCGACGGAGAGTTTTGCTACGTCTTCAACTCCCGACAAATGGGCAAATCGAGCCTGCGGGTGCAGGTCATGGCTCAACTGCGTCAAGCGGGAGTGCAATGCGGCGGCTTAGATCTGACCGCCATCGGCACCCAGCAAGTCAACGTCGAACAATGGTATGCGGCGATCGCGGCGATTCTCAGCAAACAGTTTCAGCTTAAAACCAATTTCCGCCAATGGTGGCGAGAGCATTTAGACCTGCCACCGGCTGCTCGTCTAAGCTCATTTATCGAAGATGTCCTCCTCAGCGAAACCCAAGCCCCCCTAGTCATTCTCATCGATGAAATTGATAGCATCCTGGCCCTAAAATTTGCCACCGATGACTTTTTTGCCCTCATCCGCAACATCTATAACCAGCGAGCCGACTGTCCTGCGTGTCGGCGGTTGAGCTTTGCCCTCTTTGGCGTCACCACTCCCGGCGAACTCATCGCCGACAAAACCCGCACCCCCTTCAACATCGGACGGGGCATCTACCTCGACGGATTTCAAGCCCAAGAAGCCGCCCCATTAGCCGCCGGACTCATGGGAATCATCCCTCATCCCCAACAGGTCTTAGAGCGGATTCTCCATTGGACGGGGGGGCAACCCTTTCTCATGCAAAAACTCTGTAACCTAGTCGTCAGTCACTATGACGGCCAAAAACTCCTCGATACCGATGACCCCAACTGCATCGAAAACCTCATCGACCTCTGTGTTCACAAACACATTTTGCATCACTGGGAAGCCCAAGACGAACCCGAGCATCTCAAAACCATCCGCGATCGCCTCCTCTATGATGAACGCAAAGTCGGCCAACTCCTAACCCTCTACCGTCAAGTTTGGCAAGCCGAACAAGTCCAATCCCAACATCCCCTCATTCCCGCCAACGAATCCCCGACCCAAACCGAACTTCTCCTCTCAGGAGTCGTCGAAAAACGCGACAGCTACCTACGGGTCAAAAACCCCATCTACGAACGAGTCTTTGACCTCGCTTGGATTGACTACCAACTCGATCACCTGCGTCCCTACGCCCCACTCCTCAACGCCTGGGTCGACTCCAACTACCAAGATCAATCGCGACTGTTGCGAGGTCAAGCCCTGCGAGAAGCCCTCGACTGGACCCAACGCAAAAGCCTCGGCGATCTCGACTATCGCTATCTCACCGCCAGTCAAGACCTCGAACAACAAGAAATCCAACAAAACCTCAAGTTTGAGCGGCAAGAAGCCCAACGGAAACTCGAACAAGAACGTCTCGTTGAAACCCAACAACTCTTAAAACTTCAAGAACAGAATGTCCGCCGTCAGCGACAATTCTTAGGGGTCTTAACCGTTGCCCTCATCGGGGCCATTGGCTTAGGTAGTGTCACCTTTGTCGCCTATCAACGAGCTGCCCTTAGTGAAGTTCGAGCTGTCCTGGCCGCTTCCAAAGGCAGTTACGCCTCCAACCAACGGCTCGATGCCTTAGTTCAGGCCCTGCAAGGGCGCCATAATTTTAAACAACTGCGGTTCATCAGCGATGATGTTCGCCAAGAACTCGACCAGGACAGCCGCCAAGCCCTCGAAAAAGCCATCCAGGGCAACCATGAATTTAATCGATTGCAGGCCCATGCCGGGGGCGCGTTAGGCGTTGACTACAGCCGGGATGGACAATGGCTTGCCAGTTCCGGAACCGATGGGACGGCCAAACTTTGGCGACGAGACGGAACCCTGGTGGAGACCTTTGAGTATGGCGTTAGCATCTACAGCGTCCAATTTAGTCCCGATAGTCAGTTGCTGGCCATTCCCACCCTCGATGGTCAGATTCATCTTTGGTCGGTGACGGGGGAATGGCAACGAACCCTCCGGGGCCATGACGGACCCATTTGGCGTCTGGCTTGGAGTCCCGATGGAGGGCAACTGGTCTCGGCCAGCAGCGATAAAACCGTCAGGCTCTGGTCTCGGGATGGGGAACTTCTGCGGACGCTAACGGGCCATCAAGCCCCCGTGTGGGATGTAGATTTTCATCCGCAAGGGGAGGAATTTGCCTCAATTAGTCTCGATGGACAGATTAAACTCTGGGGAACCGACGGAACCTTACGTCGTAGCTTAGAAGATAACTCCAGTTCCGGTTGGTCCGTTGCCTATAGTCCCGATGGCGAGGAACTCATCGGTAGCTATAGCGATAATCGGGTGCGAATTTGGCGGCGGGATGGCCAGTTACTGCGGAGCCTGAGTGAACATGAGTCGGAAGTGGTAGCCGTGGCCTTTAGTCCCGATGGCTCCCAATTTGCCTCGGGGTCTGCCGACCGCCAACTGAAGCTATGGTCCCGAGATGGAACGCCAATCACCAGTTTGCAGGGTCATCACAGTGGCCTACGGGGGGTTGCCTTTAGCCCCGAGGGGACGGAGGTGGCCAGTGCTGGGGACGATGGACTGGTGCGGTTGTGGCAGGTGGAGAATGCCTTTCGGCAAAAGCTACCGCGCCATCGTAATGTGATCTGGGGGGTCGCCTATGCCCCGAGTTCGTCCCCCATCGCCTCCCAATTGGCTAGCCTATCGAGACAAGATCTATATCTGTGGGATGAGCGAGGCCGGTTAATCCAGGAATTTAGCAATCTAGCCGATCAGGCGTTGTATGATGTCGTGTTTCACCCCCATCGACCTCAGGTATTTGTAAGTGATGCTGGGGGAGAGATTCATCAAATTGACTTAACCAACAATACGATCACCCGACAAGGGCAAGAGGATGAGTTCTCGCTTTTTGCCCTGGATATCAGTCCTGATGGACGTTGGTTAGTTTCTGGTGGGGATAATAAGCAGATTCAGGTTTGGAGGGAGGATACGTCAGGGGCCTACGTCCTCCATCAGATTCTGGAGGGTCATCAGGCCAGGGTTTGGGATTTGGCCTTTAGTCCTGATGGCTCGTATTTGGTCTCCGGCAGTTTAGATGGAACGGCGAGGATTTGGGGGTGGGAGTCGGACTTGGCTGAGGAAAATCGGCGCTTTCTTGAGGTTCCCGAACGGGTGTTACGAGGGGATCAGAGTGATGTGTGGGGGGTGGCGGTGAGTCCGGATGGCGATCGCATCGTCTCGGCCAGCCGCAATGGTCTCCTCAAGGTCTGGACGCGACAAGGAGAGGAGGTGTTTACCTTGACGCTCTCGGAAAACAACGGCTTAACGCGGGTGGCTTGGAGTCCCGATGGTCAGTTGCTTGCGGTTGGTCGTACGGATAATCATATCGATCTGTATACTGAAGCCGGTGTGTTTGTCAGCCGCTTGACTGGCCATGAGGCGCTCGTCTTAAGCGTGGCGTTCAGTCCCGAGGGTCGCTTCTTGGTCTCGGGTAGTGAAGACCGTTTAGCCATCCGTTGGAATTTAGATTCTGTTCTCTCGGTTAATCTATTGGAGTATGGCTGTCGGCGAGTTCAAGATTATTTACATACCAGTGCTGAGATTAATTTAACTTCGTCATTATGTCAGGATTACTGATTTCAGGCGTTAGCTTAAGGTTAAGCTTTGATTCTCAATTGTGATGTCTTCCCTTGAGCCTCGGTTTAATTATCATGTAGGCGGCAGTGTTCCCCCTGCGTCACAAACCTATGTGCGGCGACAGGCGGATGATAATCTGCTTCAGGGACTGCTGGCTGGGGAGTTTTGCTATGTTTTTAATGCCCGTCAGATGGGCAAATCCAGCTTGCGAGTACAGGTGATGGCCCGCTTACGGGAGGCGGGAGTGATACCGGGGGCTTTGGATTTGACGGCCATTGGTACGCAACAGGTCAATGTGGAACAATGGTATGGGGCGATCGCCGCCATTCTCAGTAAACAGTTTCAGCTTAAAACGAATCTCCGACCATGGTGGCGCGATCGCCTGGAGTTACCACCATCGGCTCGTTTGGGAGAATTTATTGAGGAGGTCCTGCTGGCAGAAACTCAACAGCCAGTCGTGATTTTAATTGATGAAATTGATAGTATTTTGGCTTTAAAATTCGCCACGGATGATTTTTTTGCCCTAATTCGTAGCTGCTACAATCGTCGAGCGGATAACCCGGACTATTGCCGTTTGAGTTTTGCTCTCTTTGGAGTGGCGACACCGGGAGAATTAATTGCCGATAAAAATCGCACTCCTTTTAATATCGGGCGAGGAATTGCTCTCCAGGGGTTTAAGCGGCAAGAAGCGACGCCTCTAGTGGAGGGATTGGCTACAACGTTTTCTCAACCCATGGCGGCATTGGAGCATATTTTGTATTGGACAGGGGGACAGCCATTTTTGATGCAAAAACTCTGTCAATTACTACTTATTTTATATCAAGAAAAGCCTTATTTACGACAGATTAAAGCACAAGAAACACAAACATTTATTGATACCTGTGTTCAAGAAAAAATCCTGCATCATTGGGAAGCCCAAGACGAACCGGAACATCTTAAAACTATTCGCGATCGCCTCCTCTACGACGAAAAACGAGTCGGAGAATTGCTGAGTCTCTATCGTCAAGTGTGGCGCTCAGAACAGTCTCCCTCGGAAGCGCCCTCGATTGCGGCTATGGAATCTCCCACGCAAACGGAGTTGATTCTCTCGGGGATTGTGGAAAAACGAGACGGCTATCTACGGGTCAAAAACCCTATTTACTATCAAGTTTTTAACCGAGATTGGGTTGATGAACAGCTCAATCGTCTGCGTCCCTATGCCTCATTGCTCAATGCTTGGATTGAATCTGACTATCAAGATGAATCGCGATTGTTACGGGGCAAAGCCCTGCAAGAAGCCCTCAACTGGACGCAACAGAAAGGTCTCGGAGATTTAGATTATCGCTATCTCAGTGCGAGCCAAGATTTAGAACAGCGAGACATTCAAGAAAAACTCGAACGTGCGCGGTTAGAAGAAGCCGAAGCGCGGCTGGAAATTGAGCGGCAAAGTGTGCGCCGTCAACGTCGCTTATTGGCTGGGTTAACAGTGGCCCTAGTGGGGGCGATCGCCCTGGGAATGGGGACTTTCCGCGCCTATCAACAGGCGGCGGTGAGTGAAGTTAAGGCGATGATGGCCGCGTCCGAAGGGAGTTTTGCCTCCAATCAACAACTTGATGCCCTCATTCAAGCCTTACAAGCGCGAGAGAACTATCAACAACTCCAGTTTATCCCCCCTGGGGTGAGCCAGGACTTAGACCGACAGACTCAGGAAAGCTTACAGCGAGCCTTGTATGGCAATCATCAATTTCACCGCCTTCAGGCCCACAGCGAGTTAAGCTTGGGCTTAGATTTCAGTGCCGACGGTCAATTCTTCGCCACCTCAAGCATTGACCAAACCGCTAAAATTTGGCGGCGAGATGGAACCCTTCTGCACACTCTTCCCCATACCTCGACGGTACAAAGCATCAAATTTAGCCCCGACAGTCAATTCTTAGCGGTGGCCACCTTTGAGGGGACCATTTACATTTGGTCGGTCGACGGCACTCTGGAGAAGACGCTGAAGGATCATCGGGCCGAAGTGGGAGAGGTGGCCTGGAGTCCGGATGGTCGTCAACTGGTCTCGGTGGGCCGGGATGTGAAGGTACGATTATGGTCTGTTGAAGATGGAGAACTGTTACAGGTCCTAGAGGGTCATGAAACCTTCTCGCGAACCGTGGATTTTCATCCCCAGGGCCATCAGTTCGCCTCCCTGAGTGTCGATGGAACCTTAAAAATCTGGGGAACCGATGGCCAGTTATTGCAAAGCTTTGATGAGGTGGATGCACCGGGGTTGGCGATCGCCTACAGTCCGGATGGTGAGGTAATTGTCGCCGGGTACGCGGATCATCAAGTCCGTCTATGGCATCCTGAACGGGGTTTGCTCAAGACTCTCACTCATCATGAGGCGGAAGTCACCACAGTCGCCTTTAGTCCTGATGGCCAGCGGTTTGCCTCGGCTGGGGTTGATCGGGAACTGAAGATTTGGTCCCGTCAGGGAACGCTGTTAAACCAGTTAAAGGGTCATGATAGCCATTTGCGGCGTGTCGCCTTTAGTCCTGAGGGCACTGAGGTGGGCAGTATCGGGGAAGATGGGATGTTGAATCGATGGCAAGTGGGAAATCCCTTTCGTCAGGTGTTGCAAGGCCATGGGGATGTAGTTTGGGGAGCGGACTATCTGCCTCAATCCTCGCCTCTTAACCCACAATTGGTGACGGTGTCTGGGTTAGATGTTCAGCTTTGGGACTCGCAAGGAGAGAGGCTCAATCAGTGGCAACAGTTAAATTCCCGACGTTTCTATAGTTTAGCGGTTCATCCCCAAGAGCCACGGCTTGTGGCAGGAACCTCGGGGGGAGAGATGATTCAGGTGGATTTGGCGGCTGAGTCCACTCGCTCTTGGCAAGGGGATGGGGTGGGAATTATGGCGTTGGATTATAGTCCCGATGGACGCTGGCTCGTCTCCGGTGGGGTCTCGTTTCCTCTGAAGGTCTGGACTCGCGATGAGTCTGGGGAGTACCGGCTACACCGTCAACTTGAAGGCCATCAGGATCAGGTTTGGGCCTTGAGGTTTAGTCCTGATGGGTCTTATTTCGTCTCGGGGAGTCTCGATGGGGTGATTAAAATCTGGGAGTTGGGATTGGACCCGGATGGGGGCCGGTCTGGCTTTGAGGCAACGCCAAGGGTCACGATTGATAGTCAACAGGGGGCAATTTGGGGGATTGCGGTGAGTCCTGACCATCAACAGATTGCGACCACTACTCGTGATGGCTGGTTGACCATCTGGAATCGACAGGGGGAGGCCGTGACACAGGTGAATCTGGCTCAAGACCAGGGATTAACGCGCCTAGATTGGAGTCGGGATGGTCGTTGGCTGGCGGTGGGCCGGGTGGATGGCAAGATTGACCTTTATACCCCGGAGGGAGAGTTTGTCATCAGTCTGGTGGGTCATGCGTCGGAGGTGCTGACGCTGGGGTTTAGTCCTGATGGTCAGGGATTAGTGTCTGGGGGCCAGGATAGTGTGGCGATTCACTGGGATTTAGAGAGTATTCTTTCGGTGGATTTGATGGAGGCTGGCTGCGATCGCATTCGGGATTATTTGCAGCATTCGCAGGAGCGGATGGGGACTGAGGGGTTATGTGAGCGGTTTTTTTGAGCGAGGCCAGAGACTGGGGAGACTCGCCAGGATTAAGAGCCAAACTAGCCAATCTCCCCAACGCACATAGAGGGTTTGACGTTGGCGGCGATAAATCCTCTCGCTGTGGGTGGCGTACTGGTTTATTGGCGAGATCCAAAGGGTCTCGCCATGGGGATTGACAAAGGCGGAATAGCCGGTATTGGTGGCCCGGACGGCCCAGCGATCGAGTTCAATGGCCCGCATCACATCCTGAGCGTGATGTTGGCGGGGCATTGAGGGGGCATAATGGGCGTTGTTGGCGGCACTGAGGAAAAATTCACCTCCCCGCTGGGCCTGAGCTTGGAGGTGCTGTGGAAAGGCGGATTCGTAGCAAATGCTGACAATGGCGGGTCCGAAGGGAGTCTGTAGAAGTTGGTCCCCCGAACCCGGTATCATTTGAGCTTGTAGGGGCGACAGGCGACTAATAACTCCTCCTAAGACTGATTCAAAGGGGATATATTCCCCGAGGGGGACGAGAATCGCTTTGTCGTAGTAACTGAGGGTTTCCCCGGTTCCGCTGAGGCTTAACAGGCTGTTGGTGTAGTGGCTTGGGGTTCCCCGTGAGGTTCCTAGCCAGGCGGGAACGCCGCGATCGCGAAGGGCTTGATAGAAATGCCCGGCGGGACTATTACTATATTGGAGGCGATCGCCCTGCCACAACACGGGTAACGCCGTCTCGGGGGTCATCACTACATCCACTCCAGCATCACTGAGTTCTTCATAGCCTCGGGTATAGCCTTCGAGGGCTTGTCGTAATCCTTCGGGATAGAGTTTAATTTCGTTGGGGATGTTGCCCTGGATAATTCCCACAGTGAGACGCTGTTCGAGGTCGTCGTTGAGGGGACGGCTGTAGAGATAGCCCCCCAGTCCTTGGGAGAGTCCCAGAAGGATAACGGCGGCTAAAATCGCCGGGAGACGGACTTTTTGACGAGATAGGTCAAATGAGTCAAAGGCTGCCGCCCAACAGCCGTTAACAGCCACTAGGACGGCGGTAATGGTGGTGGTTCCTGAGAGTTGCCCCAGGTGTAAAATGGGCAAGTTATGGGGACTTTGGCTGTAGGCGAGAGAGGACCACCAGAGGGGGAGCGATCGCCACAACACTTCCAAGAGACACCAACTGGCCACACCCATCAAAATCCTCGCCCCCCAAGGTTTGGGACTCCATTGTTGGAGATGCGCCCAGAGGGCGACGAGAAGGCCACCCCAGACGATGATGAATAGCCAACAGGCGATCGCAATGGCTAGACTGGCCAACCAAGGAACCCCCATCCAAGTCATGGGATGAACTCCGGTAATCCAAAACATGGCGGTTCCATGAAATCCCGCACCCCAAGCGGCCCCCAAGCGCCAAGCAGGAGTGTTTTTTTGCCCAATCAGCCACCACAGCGGGGCCAGGGCGAACCACCCCAAACCCCACCATTCCAAGGGGGCCACGGTACAGCCCATCAGGATACCGCTGAGGAGACTCATGAGAACCGACACAATCCGTCCCATCACCGTAACAGGGCTTGTAGAGACTGTATTGTGGCTGGACTGGGACTCTCCTCAGGGTTATCCTCATTCCCATTGGCCACCTCAATCGAAACAATCACCGAATCCTCGGTAATTTGGGCGCTAAAGTGGTCTTGAATCCCTTGAACCAGGAAATTAATAGCCTCAACTGTTAGTCCCGTTTCCTGTGCCATTCTCTGGTCAAGTTCTGTGTCTTGGAGGAAGTCTTGGAGCTGCTTTTGATTAAAAATTTGCAGTTGAGTATTGACCATTTGGTTTAATAGAGGACTGAGGTCATTACTGTTGATAAACGGCACGTTGACTCGTACTTGGGTTTCTCCGGCTTCCATATTAAGAGACCCTTGATGGAGGTTGACAAAGACCGTTTGTGACAGTTCAAAATCCACCAAGCCAATGACGGGATAGTCGATGGCTAGATTGCCCAGAATACGGAATCCTTCATTGAGGAGTTGGTAGCGCATTCGACGAATGGTGAAGGGGAAAAATTCGTCGTTGTTGATGTCTTGTCGTGCTTGATCGAGAAAGCGATCGAGATGGAGTTTTTGGTCGAGACAGGGCCGGGGAAATTCAATCTCTAGGTGTGTTTCGTCTTCGATGCGCGATCGCAGTTCACAGGGAATCAACGTCTCCCCCGGTTGACTCATCCAGGGGAGAACAATCAGGGTGAGGGAGAGGACAAACGCTAAAAGCCAACGCCAAGGACTGTTCACAGGTTTACATCACGAGAGGTTGCCTAATCGGTTAGGGTTAAGGCAAGTTGATAGAGGTCACGACGGGATAGGGGGGTCGATTGTGCCAGGAGACGGCTGGCCTGCGATCGCGAGTGACCTTGGTTCATCAGGGCCTGTAACTCGGATTTTAGGGCGGCTTCGGAGAGTTGACGACTGGGGGAGGAATCACCACCAATGACTAGGGTATATTCTCCCTTGGGGTCATGGTCTTGATAATAGGCGATCGCCCCGGCCAGGGTTCCCCGCCAAATCTCCTCAAAGCGTTTCGTCAATTCCCGGCCTAGGGTGACGCGGCGATCGCCCCCTAGGACTGTTTGTAAATCCTCAAGGGTCTGTTTCAGCCGATGGGGGGCTTCATAGAACACCAACAGGCGGGGGTCCGTTTGCAACTGTTCGAGGCGTTGTTGGCGTTCTTTGCCTTTGACGGGGAGGAAGCCTTCAAAACAGAAGCGATCGCCCTCAATCCCGGCGACACTCACGGCTGTGACACAAGCACTTACCCCCGGAATGGGGATGACGCTAATTCCCGCCGCTGCACAGGCCTCGACGAGTTCATAGCCAGGGTCAGAAATCCCCGGCATTCCGGCATCGGTAACGAGGGCGATCGCCGTCCCTCCCTGAAGGCGAGACAGCAATTCCCCCAACCGTTCCTGGCGGTTATGGTGGTGATAACTCATCAGAGGCGTGTCAATCTGGAAATGCTGCAACAGTTTCCCTGTATGACGAGTATCCTCGGCGGCAATCAAATCCACGTCCTTGAGGGTTTGGATGGCCCGCAAGGTCATATCCTGCAAATTGCCAATTGGTGTTCCCACCAGATATAAAGCAGCCATCGTCATCGGCAGATTACCTCCCTGTGGGGCCGTTCGCCCCTACGGATTGGTTTCCGGGGACTCCTCCTCCGTCTGATGATGACTAAACCGTTCCTCGGCGTTATCCATCACGTCTTGGAATTTCTCCAACACCTCACCGGGATAACTTTCTAATTCCTTCATCGACAGAGAGATGCGGTTTTTCCACTCATCAATCTCCGTGATAATCACCTTTAAGGGTTGTCCTTCTTCAAACAGGGTTTCTAAATCGGGAATCCGGGCCTTACTAATCTGTTTAATATGCAGCAGTCCCGTCACGCCACCGAGTTCCACAAACACCCCATAGGGTTTAATGTTGGCGACGGTTCCCTCGACTAACTCCCCAGCCACGAGATACCGCATCCGACTGGCTTTCGCCGCCTGACGGTGGGAACAAACCAACTTATCCTCATCGGCGTTAACTTCCAGTAGGGTGACCGTGAGATGTTGTCCCACCAGGGCATCTAGGTTATGGCGGTCTACCAGGTGCGATCGCGGAATAAAGCCCCGCAAGCCCCGCACATCGACGACTACACCGCCTCGGTTGGTTCCCGTGACTTCCACCTCAACCGTCTCCCCAGACTCCTGAAATTCCGCCAGTTTGTCCCAAGTTTCCTTAATCTCAATCTGACGAATCGAGAGGGTCACTTGTCCATCGGCGTTGGCCCCACGAATCACCAGAAACTCCCGTTCTTCATTGAGGGGGAGGGCTTCTTCGAGGTTTGTCACCAACTCCGCTGAGATTTCCTTGAGGGGCAAAAAGCCATGGGACTTACCGCCAATATCCACATACACCCCATTGGCATCATGTTCAAACACCTTTCCGGTCACCAACTGTCCCGTTTCCGGAATCGTATCGTGGCCCTCCAGGGCTTTGGCGAAGTCCTCCATAGAGAACGGCATGTCCCGATTAGAGCGAGATTGAGCAGTCATAGGAATGAAGAAGGGAACAGGGAACAGGGAATAGGGAACAGGGGGGAGAGAGGCGATCGGCAAGCTAGCAATGGGCTTCTCCCTCTAACCACGATACACCAAGCCAAGTTGTTTAATCGTTCAACTGACTGAACAACTGCCAAATCTCGCCCCAGGCTTGTTTGGCCACTTCGGGATGGTAACTGTCCCGCTGGTCACAGAGGAAACCATGGGTGGCTCCGTCGTAGCGGAAGACTTTATGGTCGATGTTATGCTCCTGTAACGCCTGTTCGATGGTGTCAACGTCGTCTAAGGGGATGAGGGGGTCTTCTGTGCCGAAAAAGGCGTATATTGTGCCGGAAATGGCGGGGGTGCGATCGCAGGTGGTCCCCACGTCCTGGCCGGGACACATCTGGGCAATCCCGGCCCCGTAACAGGAGGCTGTCACCTGAATATCGGGGAGGGTGGCGGCGAGGTAGGCCACATGACCGCCAAAACAGAAGCCAATACAGCCAAAATGGTCTGTGGTGTTGGGTAATCCTTTGAGATAGTCCAGACTGGCTTGGGTATCGCCGAGGAGTTGGCTGGCCTTGGTTTGGACTTTATACTCCCGTCCCTTGGCTAAGTCCTCGTCACTGTAGCCCACCTCGAATCCCGGTTCGAGGCGTTGGTATAATGCGGGGGCGATCGCCACATAGCCCTGGGCCGCAATCCGTTCTGTCACCTCCCGGATATGGGCATTGACCCCGAAAATCTCTTGGAACACCACAATTCCTGGATAGGGGCCATCCCCCGTCGGCTGGGCCAGATAGGCATCAATGGCCAAACCATTATTCTTGACCTTAACCCATTCAGATGATACAGACATAGCAATAAAAGAAAGGGAACAGGGAACAGGGAACAGGGAACAGGGAACAGGGATAACCCACCCCTGGCCCCTCCCAGGAGGGGAAGGGAACAGGGAACAGGGAACAGAGAACAGAAATCAATGTAGAATCCTTGTGGTTTCCCGATTTCCTCGCTGCTCCGATTAATAAACCAACGCCATTATCGTAGGATCTGTTTCGGCATCCATCAAGCCCTGACCCCGACCCCAATCTCCAAACTTGCCCGAAGGCACCGCCCCCAGCAACCCAGAAACCCGGTGTCTCCAAAGACACCGAGTTTCTCAACCCCCACAGACCAGCGGAGATTCATAATCATGATGTCCCTAACCTACAACCAACTCCTCACTCAAATTCAACCCAGACCCATCCAGTCCCCAAGCGATTACGAAGCGATGCTCTCTGAATTAGAGCGGTTGATGGAAATTGAGGACTCTCAACTCAGTGACGAAGAAGCCTCAATGCTGGAATTACTGGCAATTTTGATTGAGGACTATGAAACAAAAACCACCCCAATGCCCAATACCGCTAGTCCTCATGATGTTTTAGATGAGTTAGTCACCGCTCATCAACTGCGTCAAAAGGATTTATTAGATATCTTCGGCTCCAAAGGTATTGCTTCGGAGGTTTTCAATCGCAAACGGAGCATTAGTAAGGCACAAGCCAAAGCACTAGGAGCGCGATTTAACCTCTCCCCCAGCGTCTTTTTATAGCACCTAACCACTCAGCCCCAAAACCAGAAACCGAGTGTCTCCGAAGACACCCGGTTTCTCACCCCCAACAGACCTAACCCGTCACCAAAAACACCCGCTCATAATCCCCCACCAACCAAGTGGGCAACAACCCATGAGCACTACTCAACCGCAACTGGTCCGGCGCACAGAGCAACATCGCCGCCAAGAAACATTGCAGGGACTTGGGACGGCTCATCCCTTGAGATAACTCCCCACGCAACTGCTCAAATAACGACTGTTCCGCCCCCGTCCGAGGCAACCCTCGTAAACCACAGCTCATCAACTGACGCTGCACCTCACCCATGGGACCTCCATAGGCCCCCGGTAACTGCTCCGCCGGTAAACTTAACCAATACTGACAAAGACTCTGCCGCGCCTGCCGTAACAGCACCAACGCCGCTCCATCATTGGGATTCTGCCGCAATCGCTCAATCAACGTCGCCACCTGTTGCCCAAACTCAGGACTGGGGGGTTGCACCGAGGGCTGCTGCTGCGCTTTGCCCTCAAACACCGCTTCATAATCCGGCAGTAACCAACTCGGGAGCCGTGTTGCTGCATCCTGGACCCGTAACTGGTCCGTGGGATAGTACAACATGGCTCCCATCAGGGCATTCAAGGACTGGGGTTCCGTTAACCCGGCTCCCTTCTGGGTTAACTGTTGCCGATATTCGGTTTCTTCGGGGGTGAGGGGTTGCTTCTGAATGCCACTGGTGAGCAAAATCCGATAGCCCCGTCCCAAATCTTCGTAATAAATTCGCTCCAACTCCCCTTGGGGAATCGTCAGCCAATGGTCCGCAAAGCGACGGCGAATCTGGCGCAATTCTGCCAGGATGGTGGCATCGTTGGGGTCAATTTGGTAGAGATTCACCGTTCCTAGGAGGCGATTGAGGAAACTGGCACTGGGTACCGGTTCATCGGGGAGCGAGGGGGTTGTGGTGTCTGAGGGGGGCGGGGGAAGCTGCTCGCTGGAGACGGCTTTGGGAACGCCATCTGCCGGTAGGGCGGCTTCAAACACCTCCCGGTAGTCTGGCAATAACCAGTTCGGTAGCCGGGTGGTTGGCTCTTGGATTTTCATCGTTCCCGGTGGGAAGTAGAGGAAGAGGCCCATCATGGCATTGACTGCCTGATGATGGCGGTTTTTCCAGGCCTCGCTCAGCTTAGCTCGGGTTTGCACTTCAATGTCCGCTAGGGGCTGTTTCTGGAAGCCACTACGTAAGAGTTTCTTATACACCCGACCAAATTCACCTCGGTACTGTTGGGCGACGGCTTCTAAGGGCTGACTGGCGAGGGTGAGAATCAGTTGGTGGCGGAGGTTTCGCAGCTTCAGGATGATGTCGGCGTTGCTGGTATCGGCGCTGTACTGGTTCAGGGCCGCTTCTAAGTCTTGGAGGAAGTTAGGGGCGAAGGCTTGGGGGGCTGTGGCCCCGACGGCGGCGCTGGGGGTGGGAACGGGGGCTGGCGGTTCAGGCTCGGGGGCTGGGGCCTCGAAGACGGCGGCATAGTCGGGATAGAGCCAGTCTGGGAGACGGGTTTGGGCATCCCGGACTTTCATTTGCTCGACGGGGTAGTAGAGCATGGCCCCCATGAGGGCGTTGAGGGCTTGGGGTTTCACCAGGCCTGCGCCTTGCTCGGTGAGCTGTTGGCGATAGGTCTCTTCCTCGGGGGTGAGGGGTTCTTGGCGCAGGTCGCTTTTGAGGAGGGCTTTAAATGCCTTGCCAATTTCGCTGTTGTATGCTAAGGGCAGTTGGTCGCCCGGGAGGGTGAGCCAGTAATCTACCAGTTGTCGCCGCAGTTGTCGCAGTTCCTCGATGATGGGCTGCTCGCTGGGGTCGATGTAGTAGATATTGCAACAGCCGATGGTGCGGTTGATGAAGGCTTGGCTGGTGGGATGTTGCTCCTCTGGGGGCGGCAGGGGGCTGGAGTCAGTGGCGGTGGGCAAGTCCCCGGCCACCAGTTGCTGCAATAGAGTGCCGATTTTGGCGCTGAAGCTGCGACTGTCGAGGAAGGGCGGGGTTTGGGCCATGGCGGCCTGAATCTGTTGCCGTTTGGCTTGTCGTTGTTGCGGGTTATGGGCCAGTTGGGCCGCTAGTTGTCGATAGTCGGCCTCGGTTTGGGCGATGAGGTCCGGTTGTCCCAGTTCCCGCAGTAGGGCCGCTGATTGGCGGAAGCGCAGTTCCGACCCCTCTAGGGCGACGATGGGCAGTCCGACGCGCAGGGGGTCGAGGACCGAGGCGGCGCCGGAGTAGGGGAAGGAGTCGAGATAGATATCTGCTTGTTGCAGGGCCAGGCGCACGTCGGCACGGTTGGGTAGGGTTTTGATGAGCAGGAGCCGTTTGGGGTCCACGTTGTGGCGGACTAGGGCCTGTTGCATCTGTTGGAAGAAGGGGCGTTCGAGTTGGGGATGTCGCCCCCAGTTGGGACCGAAGGGGTAGAGGACGAGAATACTGTTGGGGACTTGTGCCAGGAGTTTGGCCCAGCTGTCTCGCAGTTCGGGGTTGATTTTGCGGAAGTTGGCCCCGGAGATGAAGACGGTGGTGTCGGGGGCGAGTCCCCAGTTGGCTCGGTCGAGGCTGATGCTGGGGCGGTCGTCGTCGCTGGGGAATTGGAAGCAGAGGCCGGACCCTTCGACGGTGACCAGTTGTTCGCTGTACTGGTCGGGGTTGGTGGCGGTGAGGGAGCCGCCGATGTAGATATCGAGGTTGCGCATCCCGGTGGTGGTGGGGGCGGAGAGGCCGGTGGCTTGGATGCGGGCGAGGCGGTGCAGACTCAGGAGGGTCAGGGGGTAGGAGCGGGCGGTGATGTTCGTGCCGATGAGCAGCACGTCCAGGTCGTCGGCCCGGACTTGGTTGACCATGGCTTGCAGGTTATCGGCGGGGAGGGTGCGAACTTGGTCGGCGCAGTCTTGACAATGGCGTTCGTAGGGATGGCCGGTGGTTTGCAGGGTGTAGAGGTAGATGTGGAATTGGCTGCGGTCCAGGTGTTGGAAGGCGGGGAGGGTGGTGAAGGTTTCGGCACTGGGGAGAGTGTTGAGGCAGAGGATGCCGAAACGGATGGGTCGCCGCTCGGGCCGGGGGGGGAAGCTATAGTCGAGTTGGGCCCCTTGTTGTTCGAGGTATTGTTCGAGGAGGGCGGCTCGGGTTTCTTGGACGCGGCGTGAGTCGCGGCGGCTGAAGCAGAGGGGGGTGAGGTTGGCGAGGTTGGCGTAGGCTTTGGCCAGGAGTTGGCTGGCGGGGCTATTGGGTTGGCTGAGGCATTTTTGCTGGAGGTAGTGGGTCCAGTCCGTGAAGTATTGGTGGTATTGGTCGACTTCTGTGAGGTCTTTGAAGAGGCGGGGGGACTCGAAGAGATAGGTGAGGTAGAGTTCGGTCATCCAGTTGGGGATGGGGGCGTTGTGGTACTGGATGTTGAATTGGTGGGGGTAGCCGTAGAGGGTGGCGCAGAGAAATGCTTGCAGGGCGCCGGGGGCCTGGAGGCCTTGGCTGAGGGTTTGCCGCAGTTGGGCGATGGTGGTTTGGTCGTCTGGGGTGGGGGGTTCGTTTTTGAGGCCGCTTTGCCAGAGAGCTTTGTGGAGTTGCCCGAGTTGGCCGGTGAAGTGGGTTTCGAGTTGGTCGTTGGGGAGGTTGAGCCACTGTTGGGCGACGGTGGCGCGGAGTTGGCGGGGGTTGTCGAGAGTGGTGGGAGGGGTGGACATGGGGGTGGACTGGGCGGTGGGACTCTCTTGGTGTGCCATCTCTATCAAAAACGAACGAATGTCTGTTGCCATCCTACCCCATGAGAAGGTCTGGGACTGTTGTAAGCCTAAGTTTTTCAGGTGTTGACGGAGTTGGGGGTTTTGAATGTTTTGGAGGGCGTTGAGCATTCCCTCAAGGTCGTTGGGTTGGACGTAGAGGGCGGCTTGTCCGGCGACTTCGGGGAGGGAGGAGGTGGGGGAGGTGATGACGGGACAGCCGCAGGCCATGGCTTCGAGGACGGGGAGTCCAAAGCCTTCGTATTGGGAGGGGAAGACGAGGGCAGTGGCGCCGGAGTAGGCGTTTCTGAGTCCGTCGTCGGTGAGGTAGAGGAGGTGAATTTGGGTGTCTTGGACGTAGGGTTGTAGTTCGGCTTCGAGTTGGGAACCGCCGCCGGTGCAAACGATTTCAAAGTCTTGTTTGTTGGGGAGTTGGGCGAAGGCTTGAAAGAAGAGTTCGGGATTTTTGTATTTGGACCGCAAGCCACTGAGGAGAAAGTAGGGTTTGCGGATGTTGAATTGGCGTTTGAAGGCCTCGATGTCGGAACTCGGGGCGGGGTGGAATTGGGGACTGTTGCCACAGAGGGCAATTTTGATGGGTTTCTGATGGGATTGTGGGTAATAGGCTTGCAGGTCTTGGGCGGTGTTTTGGGAGATACAAATGTAGCCGCTGGCTTGTTGAGCCGCGCGGGCTTTTTCTCGCCACATGGGTTTGTTGAAGTCGTAGTTGAAGCGTTCTGGGATTAGGTCATAGGCCATGAAGATGGATGGGGTGGATAGGGGAGTTGTGTAGTAGCTAGAGATGAAAAGCTGGGCTTGTTCTTGGTCACAGATGTTTTGCAGCAGTTGGCGGTCTGCTTCGGTATTGTTATAGTCGTATTTGGAAGTATTTAGGTAGCGGATGTTGGCAATTTTAGGAGCTGTATGAGCGCGGTCTAGGACAACTAGGTTACGGGCAAAGTCGGTCTTAGACCATTCTTCTAAAAGGGATTGCCAGAGTCGAGCAATTCCAGTTTGGTGGATTTGAAAAAATACGGCGTCGATAACAATTTTTAGGGGGGTAGTTTCAGGTTTCTTGGATGTCATAGACTGAGCTAACAGGTGTTGGTAGTCGTGCTGAAGTAGGGAGGGTTTTTGTAGGGTTTCTAATCGGGAATCTAGGGTGAAAAGACTCTTGACTTCGGCAGGGGTGAGTTGTTTCTCGGTCAGTAAATGAAGGGAGCGACCATTGCTATAAAGGTTGAGGTGGTTTTGCTGGGCGAGGATAGTTAGGGATTTATGGGTATAGAGAGAGATATGTTGTCCTTCTTCAGGGGCGTAGTACCACCAGTCTCCGGGTTTGGGATGACTCGGCGGTAGCAGTTCTGTGCTAAATAAAATGTTGCGGGACCAGGCTAAGAGTTTGGGGATTTCCTCCTGGGGATTGGTGAAATGTTCAAAGACTTCAAAGGCGGTCAGAAGTTCAAATTGACGGGACTCTCCGCTCTCAACTTCCACCCCTTTGGCAAATAAGTTCTCGGCATATTTGTCATGCCAGTAAAAGTTGAGTCCTCTATCGCGCATTAAGCGTACAAATAATCCGTAGCCGGCTCCATAATCTAAGAACTCGCCATCGGGATTGAACTGTTTGAAGATGATTTGTTGGGTGAGTTTGGCGAAGTTTAAGTTGCGGGTCACTAAACCGATATCACTGTTGGCGATGGCAGAGCTATAGGCTTCTTCAAGCCAGTAGGGGTCTTCGGTTTGCACGAAGCCACAGTGAGAACATTGGAAGTATTGAACAAGGTAGCGATTGAGGAGTTGATGCTGGGCGAAGGGGTGGGATGGGGATTGGCAAATGTGACAGGAATGAGAGGCTGAGGTGGCAGCGATTGGGGCAGAGGGCTGTTGTTGCTCAAGGGGGACTTTACTGAACATAATGGCTTCGCTATAGGCATCGGCGAGTTGGTGACGCCGGATGTGGGGAGGATGAGCTAGGGGGAAGGAGATGGCTTGCTGGGGCAGGTTGGCGAAGGGACTTGGGGTTTTGGTATGGGTGGCGTCCTGGCCAAAGCCAATGTTGGTGATGAGGTTCACATTGGGGAGGATGGTGAGACCGTTATGCTGCCAACAGGTGAACAGGAGGGAATAATCCCAGGTGTCGAAGCCTTGGTAGGCTTTGTCAAAGGTCTGTTTCCAGTAGTTAATGAGGTCGGGATGTTGCAGTTTCTGTTGCAGCCAGTCTGAGCTTTTGAGGTGGGGCCAAGCTTGGAGGTCTCGGTCATAGAGCTGCCAGGTGCGTCGCCAGGTCGCCCAGCCCCACACGTGACTGTAGCGGGAAAAGTAGTAGGAGTAAGGGCTGCGGGGTTGGTTTTGGAAGTTGTCACCGGAAATCGCCATGATTTCCGGGGTATGGCGATATTTTTCTAGGAGTTCTTGGCAAAACCGGAAGAAGCTGGGATGGGGGAGACAGTCATCTTCTAGGATGATGGCTTCTTCAACTTTCTCAAATGCCCAGGTTAAGCCACTGGAGACGCGACGGCGACAGCCGAGGTTCTGGTCTGAGTAATGGGTGAGAAGGTCGCAGTTCCAATCGATGCTGTTGATAATCTGGCGAGCGGCGGCACATTGCTCGGCTTCGCCGGGACGGTTGGGACGGGGGCCGTCGGCGATGACGAGAAGTGTAGGGGGTTGGGCTTGTCGGATGGCTTCAAACACCTGTCGGGTGGTATCGGGGCGGTTGAAGATGAGCAGGATGACGGGAGTGTTAAGAGTCCAAGATGTCATGGGGGCGAAAGCTGTTTAAACAGGACGTGATAGAGCTGTTCCTGTGTGGGGTTATATTGTAGGGCATAGCGATTTGCCCTTAGTTCTAATTCTGGTTGGTTTTGTTGATGGAAGAGTTGACCGAGTGCGGCATAGAGGTAGGAAGCATGGGGAGAGTGTTGCAGGGCATGGTAATAAAACTGTTTTTCTTCCTCAGGACTGACATTGATGCTTTCAGGAAGTTGACCGGTGGTCTGGAGAGTTTGCAAAATTTGATGGAGATACTGATTCAGTTGGGTCGATAGGGATGATGGTTCGAAGGAGGGAAGAACGCTGTAGGTAAATCTGAGGCAGTCACAGAGGGCTTGTGTTTCTGCTTGGGCTAACAGTGCGTCGGGAATGGGGGGTTCTTGCTGTTTGAGGCGGGTTAGGTAGGGTCCATGGTCTTGGTAGTTGGCTCGCTGATAGTGAGGTCCCCAGGGCAAGGCCTCGCTGATATATTTATTTTTCCTGTTTTGGAATTCTCGTTCTTTGACCAGTAAATGTCGAGTTAGATGCTGTTTTAAGTCGGGGTGGGCGACCTGTAACGACTGTTTGGAGAAGGAGAGTGTTGGTGAATGTTCTAAGACGGAGGTACTGTGGCTATCTAAGTCACCTCGGCGGAGATGGGGCTGACGGTCAAGTCGCTGATAAAGGTCCATATCGTCCCAGCCGTAGGTACGGATAAATTCGTTGTACCCATTGACGGCAAAAAAGTCGTGACGATGAATGTAGAGGACGCCACTTAGACATCCGGCTTTGGCGGTTTGCCAATTTCCGGCCCAGTAGTGATTGGGGGGAAGGGGGTGCTGTTGAAAGAAATTGGGGTGCAGCAGAACGTCGGCGTCCAGTTTGAGTAGGGTTGGCTCAGTGGTGAGACTGGCGGCAAGGTTGAAGGCGTAGGATAATATCCAATGCTGTTCTCCTTCGACTCGTATGATGTTGAGGCGAGGGTCTGTTAGGTGGGCGAGGGTTTGGGAGACGGGTATCTCGGAGGACCAGTCTACGATAATGATTTCTTTGATATTGGGAAATTGAAGCCAGTTGCTGAGGGCTTGCTTGAGGTTGTCGTTGCGGTTCATGCAGCAACTGATGACGGCAATTCCGGGTTGGGGAGAGGGGGTCATGGTGGTGGGAGGGACTTAGATGCTTGGGGTCGAGATGTTTAGGGATTGCAGGAGTTGTTCGGGAGTTTCACAAAAGTGACTGTCTGGGTCTGGGTGCGTCCAGGTGTTGTAAAAGGCTTGGTTTTTGGGGTAGGAGTTGGGGAGAAGGATATTCGGTCGTTGGAGCAGTAGTGAGAGAATGTGACCGTGAAGGCGGTTGGTGATAATTAGGGGATATTGGGAAAACTGCTGAATCCCGAGATAGAGAAGATTGGCGGTGAGGTTTTGTTGGCTGGGGGTCGGGAGATGTTGGATTTTACGGTAAATGGGATGACGGCTGATGTCGGGTAGGGGGGCGTGGGAGAGAACTTTACGGATAAGGAGGAAGGGGCTTTTGAGGTTGAGGCTGGTCCAATCTTCGATTTGGCAGTGTTGAGAGAGGGCGTTGGTGAGGATGTTGGATAGGGTTTGGGTGTCTTCTTGGTCTCGCCGTTTCAGATATAAGGGGTACGGAGATTGAGTTGGATGATATAGGTCAGAAAGTTGATACGTTGGGTTAAGTAGTTGTAAGGCCATATCGGGAGCGAGGATAAGTTTACAGTTATAAAAATGCTGTTGGGCTAGGGTATAACTGATGGAGTCCCGACAAAAGAGGGTAAGGTTGGGATGGGCGTTGAAGGCCTGTTTGGCGATGTCTAGGTTCTGGGGGTCACGAAAGTAGATGGTTTGGGGGAGGATGTAAATGGGTCGATGTTTGTTTTGGCTGATAACGGTTTCTCGGATTTGTTGGTAATGCTGCCATAAGTCACCGAGGTTGCCGCCGCCATGAAAGAGAATTGGCTGGTGAGGGGTTTGGGAGAGGTGGTCGGGGTTGAGGTCGTCGGAGGTGGTAATTTGGGTGATGTGGGTTTTGCTAATGTCTTGCAGGTAGAGGAGTGTTCCTAGCCAAATGAGATGGTCGCCGATGTTGAGATGGTTGGGACAGTCGATTAGGATGCAAGTTTTGATATCTTTGAGGGGGCTGAGGGCGGAGAGAAATGTCTGATAGAGTTCTGTTCGATTTGACGTCATTACTGTTTCGCTGAAGATATCGATTGCCCCTACGTTTGCAGATTGGGCAACCGCAAGATTGCCCCCTGGATTGGGCAACCACAAGGGATTGCCCCTACGTTTGTGGATTTAAAAGATAGTTGGCTGAGATTTCGCAGACGCGCGAGGGCTTTTTTGTAGAACTAGGTTTTCTTGGGAGATGACTACCTGGAGGTCTGAATGTTGGGCTAGGAATTCATCGGTTGCCTGGCGACAGCCTCCGTAGTCATAATAGTCATCTAGGATAAGATAGCCACCGGGACTGAGGGCGGGATAAATTCGTGTGAGGCAGGTTTTGACGGATTTGTACCAGTCACAGTCGAGATGAGCTAGGGCAATGGTTTGGTCGGGCCGGAATGTTAAGGTGTCTTCAAAGTAGCCGCGATGAAGATGGAGGCGAGGGTTGTTGGGGTGGAGACCAAAGGCTTGGAAATGGTCGAGGACTTTCTGATAGAGGTTGGGTTCATAGCCATAGTAGCGATGTCCCCCTAGTCCGGGAGAGGCTCCCTGGGCGATGATTTGATACCGTTGATGGGATTTTGGGTCATCGTTAGGGGAGGGGGGCGGAATCATGCCGAAGACATCGTAACCATGAAATTCGGCGGTGGGGGGCATGAGACGGGCGAGGAGAATCGCTGAACCTCTCAGGGCTACTCCGGTTTCGATGATATCGCCGGGGGTTTGATTCTGTTGAATCTGTTTAAGACGATGATGTAATTTTTGCTCGGAGAGATAGGTGAGGTGCTGTTGTTTGATGGCTTGGGCTAGGGGGGATAGTTGGGCCATGGTCTTGAAAGGGGGCGAGGGATGAGGCAGGGCCAGACCGGGGACAGCTCTTAAAATTCAACATAGCTGACTTGAGGTTGAGAGAGTTGTTGCACGAGCTGTTGTAGGAGAAGGCTCATTTTAGCGGCGAAGGCACGACCGTCGAGGAAGGGGGGGGTTTGGGCCATGGCCTGTTGAATCTGTTGGGATTGGCTGTGCCGCCATTGGGGCTGGTTGGCCAGTTCGACTGCGAGGTTTAGGTAGCTGGCTTCGCTGTTGGCAATAAGGTGGGGGAGGCCCAGCTCTTGTAGCAGGGCGGCGGATTGGCGGAATCGGAGTTCTGACCCCTCTAGGGCGACGACGGGGAGTCCGACTTGTAGGGGGTCGAGGACTGAGGCGGAACCGCAGTAGGGGAAGGAGTCGAGATAGATGTCGGCTTGTTGTAGGAGGTGATGGACATCAGGGCGATTGGCTAGGGGTTTGATGAGTAGCAGCCGTTTGGGGTCTACGTTTTCTTGTATGAGGGCAGCTTGCATCTGGCGGAAGAAGGGCTGCTCGATTTGGGGAGGTTGTCCCCAGTGGGGACTGAAGGGGTAAAGGACAAGGATGGCGTTGGGAACTCTCGCTAGAAGTTTGGCCCAGGTGTGGCGGAGTTCTGGGGTGATTTTGCGGAAGTTGGCCCCGGAGATGAAAATGGTGGTGTCTTCGGGGAGTCCCCAGTTGGAACGGTGCAGGTTAAGGGTAGGGCGGTCGTTGTTGGGGGGAAATTGGAAGCAGAGTCCTGACCCCTCGATGGTGACGAGTTGCTCGCTGTAATGGTCGGGGTTGGTGGCGGTGAGGGAGCCGCCGATGTAGATGTCTAGGTTACGCATCCCGGTGGTGGTGGGGGTGGTGAGTCCGGTGGCTTGGATGCGGGCTAGGCGATGTAGACTCAGCAGGGTGAGGGAATGGGAGCGTTGGCTGAGAGGACCGCTGATGAGCAGACAGTCGAGGTCATGGCTGCGGATACGGTTGATGCTGGCTCCGAGGTGACTGTTGGAGAGGAGGGTGAATTGGTCGGCCTGTTGACGACAGTAGTTTTGGTTGGGATGTTGGCTGTCGTCTAGGGCGTAGAGGTGGATGTGGAACTGGTCACGGTCTAGGTGGTGCAGGAGAGGAAGGAGACGGGCGATATCTGGGGAGGATTGGTAGTTTTGACAGAGGATACCGAGCTGGATGGGACGGTTTTGGGGACGGGGGGGGAATTGATGGTCGAGGGGAAAGCCTTGCTGCTGTAGGAACTGTTCTAGGATTTGCGCCCGTTGATGGAGAACGGGTTTTTGGGGATGTTTGCTCAGCAGTAGGGGGGTGAGGTCGCTGAGGTTGATGAGGGCTTTGCTGAGGAGTTGGTGGCTGGGTGAGTTGGGTTGGCTCAGGAGTTTTTGATGCAGGTAGTTGAGCCACTGGTTCAGGTATTGGACGCAATGGTCTAGTTCTCCCAGGTCTTTGAGGAGATGGGGAACTTGGAACATATAGGTGAGGTAGAGTTCGGTCATCCAGTTGGGGATGGGGGCGTTGTGGTACTGGATGTTGAATTGGTGGGGGTAGCCGTAGAGGGTGGCGGCAAGTAGGGCCTGGATGGCACCGGGGCGGTTCAGTCCTTGGCTGAGGGTTTGGCTGATTTGGGCGATGAGGCTACGGTCTTGAGGGGTGAGGGGTTCGTCTCGTAGGTTCGTGCTGAAGAGGGTACGGTTGATGAGTCCAAGGTAGCCCATGAATCCGGCAAAAACTTGGTCAGAGGATTTTAGGTTTAACCAGACTTGGGCGGTATGGTAGCGGACGTGAGAGAGGTCGCTGGCTAGGTGGTCGGGGTGGGGTCGTGAGGGAACCCATTGTTCGATGTTATAGAGGTATCGGGAAGCGACCTCTTGTAGGGGAGACCATTTTTTGTGTTTATGAAAGTCACGAACCCACTCGATCGCCAGTAGGGTTTGCAGGGTAGCATGGTCTTGATACTGTTGGGCAAACCAGATTTTGACTTGTTGGTAGCAAAGGCTCCAGAGGTCGGGTTGGTGGGTGAGGTTAAAGGTGGTGACGGAACCGCTATGGGCGCGGAAAAAGGCAAGGCATTCGGGAATATGGGCGACTTTGGGGTAGCGGTGGCAGGTGAGGAGGTACAGCAGAACGTCGGTTCCCATGGCATGGTCGGGAAAGTCATGGATGGTGGGGGAGGGAACTTCGAGAAGGACGTTCTCTTTTAAGTCTTTTAGGCGAAATAGGGAAGCTCCAGGGGAGTTGGGCATAACATGACCCTGGTAGTAGAGGGAATGGGTAATATAGTCTTGGGTTGAGAAAATGCTGGGCTGTTCACCGCGAATGTAGTAGATTTTGCCTTGACCAGGAGCGCTTCCGACTTCTGCACCGGTATAGACGAAGCCAATTTCTGGGTCGTTTTGTAGATAGGGTAGGGTTTTTTCTAGAAAGGTGGGACTGATGAGGTCGTCGGAATAAAGGAACTTGGCATATTGACCCCTAGCTTCTTCTAGACCTCGCATCCAGTTTTTGACGGGACCGAGATTTGTATCATTCCGAAAGAGCCGAATTCGAGAATCACGCTTGGCATAATTCTGGCAGATTTCCCAAGTTCCATCTGTACTGGCATTATCTGTAATAACTACTTCAAGGTTAGGCATTGTTTGGCGAAGTGCTGAATCTAAGCACTCACCAATTAGGTGTTTACGATTATAGACAGGAACTAAAAGGGTAACTAATGGTGTCTTCATTATTTTGTAATAGTTTTAGATGAATTGAGTCAACAAATTGAGTACAGCAAAGCTCTAAGTTAAAGCTTTTTGATTTGACTATAGTTTTTTGGCAAAATCATAAAAGCTTTCTACCACATAGTCTAACATCTGTGAGTTTAGTCCAGGATAAACTCCAATCCAAAAAGTTTGATTCATTACAAAGTCTGTGTTTTTTAATTCTCCCACAATCCTGTAGTTCAAATCGGTGTAGGCTGGTTGGCGTAGGATATTACCACCAAATAGTAATCGGGTAGCAATTCGCCTATGTTCCAGGTGACTAATGAGATCTCTTCGAGAAAAGGGAGCCGTATTACGCACAGAAATAGGAAAGCCAAACCAGCTAGGGTTACTATTTTGGGTGGCTTCTGGTAATACAAATAAATCTTGCAAGTCATGAAGACCTTGGCGAAGATGATGCCAGTTTTGCTTTCGCGCTGTTATAAAACTAGGGAGCTTTTTCAATTGTGCAAGCCCTACGGCAGCCTGCATATCTGTGAGTTTCAGATTGTAGCCAACATGGGAATAGATGTATTTGTGGTCGTAACCTGGGGGCAACTCTCCCAACTGCCAGCCAAAACGTTTACCACAGGTATTGTCTTGACCGGGTGGACACCAACAAGAACGTCCCCAATCTCTGAATGACTCAACTAAAACCTTCAATTTAGCTGAATTTGTCAAGACACAACCTCCTTCCCCCATCGTTATGTGATGAGCTGGATAAAAACTTAATGTCGAAAGGTCACCAAAGGTGCCTGTTAGCTGTTGATTGTATTGAGAACCAAGAGCATCACAGTTATCTTCAATTAGCCAAAGCTGATACTTGTCAGCAATTTTCTTGACAGCTTCTAGGTTAAAGGGATTACCTAGGGTATGTGCTAAAATAATTCCTTTGGTTCGTTCACTAATCGCTTCTTCAAGCTGACTAACATCTACGTTATACGTTCCTAACTCAATATCCAAAAACACTGGAACCAGTTGGTTTTGGATGGCTGGGTTGATGGTTGTTGGAAATCCAGCAGCTACTGTGATAATTTCATCGCCGGGTTTCAACCGTCTTTCACCCAGTTCTGGGGATGTGAGGGCAGAGAGGGCTAGGAGATTGGCTGATGACCCTGAGTTACAAAGTAGGGCATGACGAAGACTAAAAAAGTCAGCAAATTCTCGTTCAAATTGTTCAGCATAGCGGCCGGTTGTTAGCCAGAAATCTAGGGACGCATCAACGAGGTATGAAAGTTCCTCGGCATCAAATACTTTGCCTGAAACGGGAATGGGAGTCTGACCCGGTATAAACTCTGGATTAGAAAATTCGCGTTCGTGAAATTTCTTAACAAGTGAGAGTATTTCTGCTCGTAGATTTTGATTGTTAACCATGATGTTTAGAGGTTGTAAGCTGGATATCGATTTTGATTTTTTTGAAACCACGCTATTGTCTTCGAGAGACCCTGTTCTAAGCTTATTGAAGCTCGCCAGCCCAGGACAGATTCAGATAGTTTGGGATTGCCGGACAACTCCCACAGTTCAGTGTCTCGGTAAGGGTAAGCACCAAATCTTGGCTTGGACTGACTGTTGGTTAGTTCGATAATATGAGAAACCAATGTCTTTACTGACGTCTCTGTCCCACTACACAAGTTAAAGGTTCCACCGATGGCTTCTGATTCGGTTGCAGCTTGCAGAAAGCCACGCACAACATCCTCGACAAAAACAAAATCTCGTGTTTGCTCTCCTCCTGTCAGTTGAATATCTGCGTGAGCTAGGGCTGACACTATAGTTTGTGGTATCAAACGATGAGGAGACTCAAAAGCACCATACACTGTGAAGGGACGCAGGGAGACCGTGGGGAGATGATAGCGGTGAGAGAAACTCTGGGTCATCAACCAGCCTGATGACTTAGATGCGGCATATTCTGACATGGGAACCAGGGGTTGAGTTTCCTTCAAGTTTTGACCTGAACCATACTCGAAACAAGACCCACAATAGACAAAACGACCTACCTGAAAATGCTTAGCAATATCAAGGATTTTCACTGTTCCTAAAACGTTCACTTGAGTCAGTTCAGCTGATGAGTTATGCTTCGGGTTAACACCAGCGGCAGCTAAGTGAAAAACAACATCTAAGGTCTCCAGTTTAGCAAAATCGTCAAGGTCTAAGTCGCAAAGGTTTCCATAAATAAAAGTTATCTTATCTTGGATATCCGATAGTCGCCAAACGTCGGATTTTTTCTGCGTCAAGACAAACGTTTTTGCACCTAGGTTGACTAGCGCATGAACCAAATGTGAGCCGATGAAACCAGTGCCACCAGTCACCAATACAGACTTATTCTCGAAGCTAGAGATAGCTGAACTACTTGAGAAATTCACGATACCAATCCACTGTTTTCTGTAAACCGGACTGCAAGTCAAATAACGGCGACCAATTCAACTGATGACGAGCTTTGGCGGCACTGAGGTACTGATGCCGAATCTCATGACTGGCTTCATTGCGAACGTCGGGGGTTAGCTCGGAGTCCATTAACGAGAGGATTTGTTCTACCAGTTGCAGCACGGTGACTTGAATCTCATTAGAGAAGTTAAAGGCTTCACCATAGAATTCAGGATGGTCGGACATTTTCTCGGCTAACAACATATAAGCGGCTGCTCCATCTTCAACATAGAAGTAGTCCCGGATGTACTGACCGTCAGAACGGATGACTGGCCGTTGCTGACGGAGGATGGAGCGAATGGTTCCAGGAACAATGCGATTCCAGTTGAGGTCACCACCGCCGTAAAAGTTCCCACAACGGGTGATTGTCACTGGAAGATTGTAGGTGACGGCATAGCTGCGAGCGATGAGGTCAGCACAGGATTTGCTAACGTCATAGGGATGTTCGCCTTGGAGAGGACAGGTTTCGTCATAGGGAAGTTGGGGAGCTGTTCCATAGGCTTTGTCGGAGGAGGCAATGACAATCTGACGGACGGTGGGACTGCGACGACAGGCTTCAAGTAAACTCCAAGTTCCCTGGATGTTACTTTCAAAGGTGGAGATGGGATTGCGATTGGCGATGCCGACAATGGTTTGCGCGGCAAGGTGAAAGACGGTTTGGATTTCATACTCCCCTAAAGCCCGCTCCATTGTACTCTGGTCACAGAGGTCTCCCCGGACGAGTTTGACCTGGGCGATGGCTCCAGAACGGACTAATTCTGACTGGGGAACGTCGTCACGCACTAAACACAGGACATCGGCGCCTACGGATAACAGGCGCTTAACGAGCCAGCTGCCCACTAGGCCGGTTGCTCCGGTGACTAGGGTGGGTCTGTCTTGCCAGAATGGATGGGTCAAGGGGATTCGGTCTTTAGGTTGCCTCCGACAGTCTACCATTATCAGGACGGTCTAGGGGAGGTGAGGGGGCTTGGGTGTCACCACACTTTCCAGGGTGCATGGTCGCTGTTCCAGAGGCTTTCTAGGAGCCGCACGTCGCGGAGGGTGTCCATACATTGCCAAAACCCTTCGTGTTTGTAGGCGGCTAATTGTCGGTCTGCGGCCAGTCGCTCTAAGGGTTCTTGTTCAAACAGGGTGCTGTCTGCGTCGATGTAGTCTATGACGCCGGGTTCGAGGATGAGGAAACCGCCGTTAATCCAACCGCCGCCACTTTGCGGTTTTTCCTCGAATTGGGTGACGAGGTTGCCGTCGAAGGCGATGTCCCCGAAGCGAGCGGGGGGACGGACGGCGGTAATGGTTGCGAGTTTCCCGTGACTTTTGTGAAAGTCTAGGAGTTTTTGTAGGTCTAGGTTGGCGACGCCATCGCCGTAGGTGAGCATGACGGGTTCTTTGGGGTTCAGGGACTGGATAACTCGGCGGATGCGTCCTCCGGTTTGGGTGGTTTCGCCGGTGTCGAGGAGATGGACGGTCCAGTCTTCGGCTCGGTCTTGGCGGATGGATACGTCCCCGGTGAGGAGTTGGATGGTGAGGCTACTGGTTCGATAGCGGTAGTTGAGGAAGTAGTCTTTGATAACTTCTCCTTTATATCCGAGGGCGATCGCAAATTCGTTAAATCCATAGCTGGCGTAGATTTTCATGATATGCCAGAGGACGGGTTTTCCACCGATGGACACCATGGGTTTGGGTTTGACGGTGGTTTCTTCTTGGAGGCGCGTTCCGAGTCCTCCGGCAAGGATGATGACTTTCATGGTTAGGATGTTGAGGGAGTGTTACTGTGCAGGTTTGGGCTGAAGGCTTCCGTCTGATTTTGCTTGAGATTGGGGCGAGTTGGACTCACAGGCTAAGGCTTGGTTATAGGCTCGCAGGGCAGATTCGGACTTACCTTGCTGTTGCAAAATTGCGGCTAGGGTGCGGTAATTTTCGGGATTGTGGGGGGACTCTATAATTTTGGTGAGGCTATCTTGAAATGCTTGACTGAGATTGTCCTGTTTTAATGGGGTTTGAGGGGAGTTTTGAGGGTGAGGATGTAGGGGTTGGGTTGAGGCGGTTTTTGAGGATAGTTTTAGATATTTTTGGATGATTGTTTCTAAAGCGTTAGCCCGTCGTTGCATGGAGTAATCGCGTAAGCAGCGCTCCTGTCCTCGACGGGCGATCGCCTCCCGCTTATCAGGGTTTTTGAGATAGTAATAAATTTTTTCAATGGCTTCGTCTTGGGTCGTAAACACATCAATTTCTTTGCCAATTTCAAAGAATTGACCCAGGTTATACTGGGACTCGGTTAATAAAAAAGACCCCGTTGCGGTGGCTTCAAATAGCCTCATGTTTGGCCCTTCTCCTTTAGCCATATCAATGGCTCCATTGATAATGATTTTACCGCTTTTGAGGGCGCGATACATCTCAAGTCCCCAACGGGAACCTTGGTTGTGCATGGAAACTCCGGCTGGAAGCGTTTGAGGATTAGCAGATAGAAAATAGCCAATCGAAAACTCTCCCCCAAACCCTAGGGGTGCTTTGGCGATCGCCTGGAGATATTGGTTTCGTTTACCATGAAGTTGTGACCATTGTCCAGAAAATACGACATCCCAATGTTGAGGTTGGTGTTCAACAGCATCGGCGATAAAGCTGGGGATTCCAGGAAAGAAGACTTCAGTGGCTTTTGCTCCTAGTTGTAATGCCTGTTCTCGGCAGGGGGTTGAACTGGATAAGATAACGTCATAACGAGACCAATCTGTGGTTTTAGAGATGGGTGCCGCCCGCCAACCGGTGACGAGTTTGGGCTGCCAGGATAGACGATTTAGCAGTTGACTATCAAAGGGGGGCATGGGATGCCCTACATGGAGAATGTCGGGCTTAAATGTCTCGATTTGTTGACATACAATATCAAGAAATCCCTGGGCAAGTGCGAGGCTTCCCTGTTCAATTGCCCATTGCTTTTGACTATAAGGATTGTTGGCAATAATTAGCTCAGTCTCATAGCCAAATTCTCCCATGTAGGGGGCATAAATATGTCCAGCCGAAAAACCATCGCCAATCAGGGCTTGAATTTGTTGGGCGTAAGAAGCTGTTTTTAGTTGTGGATTATTTTGATAAAATATCTGGAGATACTGTTCGTAAAAAACGTGAATCTGCAAAAATTTCATGGATATGTTAAGGGGATTTTATGAGGATTTGAGGTATTTATGGAGTGCGGTGCTAACCCATTCAACCTGTTCACCGGTCATTTCTGGATAGATGGGTAGGGAGAGGATGCGACGGGCAGATTGGTGGGCGACGGGAAGGGACTCGGGGGCCATTCCCAAATAGGCGTAAGCCGGTTGTTCGTGGAGGGGAATCGGGTAGTGGATGCCGGTGGCGATTCCCTCTTGCTGGAGTTGCTGACGCAGGCGATCGCGATCGCCTTCCTGAACTTGCACGACGTAGAGATGATACACCGGTTCCACGTCGGGGCGGACTTGAGGCAGCTGAAGTTGGGGAATCTCGGCGAGGTGGTCTTGATACCACTGGGCGATTTGACGGCGGGCTTGGTTCCATTGGGGCAGATGGGGGAGTTTAACGCTGAGGATAGCGGCTTGTAGACCATCCATACGGCTGTTGATGCCCTCGATCTGATGCTGTCCTTTCCCCCCATGACGGGCAAATAGGGCCATCCATTGGGCGAGTTCGCAGTTTTGAGTGACAATGGCCCCGGCATCTCCCATGGCCCCTAGGTTTTTGCCGGGATAGAAGGAAAAAGTGCTAATATCGCCGAGAGTGCCGACGGGTTTGCCTTTATAGGTCGCTAGGTGAGCCTGGGCACAATCTTCAATTACCCACAGGTTATGTTTCCGGGCGATCGCCAAAATCGCATCCATATCCGCCGGTTGTCCGTAGAGGTGGACGACGATAATTCCCCGAGTGCGATCGCCAATGCGGGCTTCGATGCCTTGAGGATCTAGGGTAAATCGTCCTGGTTCTGTATCACAGAAGACAACGCGCCCCCCGGCTTGGCTAATGGTTTCAGCGGTGGAAATCCAAGTATGGGCGGTGGTGATCACTTCTTCGCCAGCTTGGAGTCCGAGGGCTTTGATGGCAATATAGAGGGCATCGGTTCCATTAGCACAGGAGATGCAATGGGGAACCCCCAGAACTTGGGCAAATTCGGCTTCAAAGGTTTCGACGAAGTGACCGCGAATAAAGGCGGATTCACGGATGACAGCGGCGATGGCCGCATCAATCTCCCCTTGGAGTGAGCGATATTGGGCGTAGAGGTCGTTGAAGGGAACGGGCATGGTTAGGTTCAACTATAAGGCTCAAGAGTCGATGAGGTTTAGACTGACACGATAATTTCCAAAATCTAAGTAGGGAGGGGCAAATCCTGCCATCGTTGTTGCCCGAATATGGCGATCAATTTGGTCTGCTGACCAATTGGGATCAATCCGCTTCAGAGTCTCGATCTCCTTGCGATAGTGAAACTGAGGAGGTTTTCGGTTGGTGAACTCCGTTTGTGGCTTCGGACTCAGATGACCAGAAATCAAGGGTTCTAGTTCTTCCCGAAACAGTTGTAAGGAATAATCCTCTGTGAGTTTAAACAACTCCCCAACAAATACATCTTTGGGAATGGGGAATCGTCGTTCTGCCAAAATATCTCCTGTGTCAACCCCAGCATTCATCACATGCAATGTTGTCCCAAACTCTTCATCTCCATTCACGATGGCAAATGAAAACTGGTTACAGCCTCGGTATTCTGGTAGAGGCGCCATGTGTAAGTTCACCGCCATTCGCTGGGCTGTTTGAATTTCGGGAGCCTTGAGTATTGCATGGTACTGGACAGAAATCAATAAATCGTATTCAAAGTCGTGGAGTTCCAGAGGGTTGTGAATCAGGGGGATTGCCTGCGCTTCAGCAAGCTCTTTGACTTTGGCCCCCCTAGGATTCGTTCCAACCGCCAAAACCTTTGCATCCAAGTCGTTAGAACGATTCAGCAATTCATCTAAGCAGTGGAAGCCGATCGACTTAGCTCCTAGGAAAATTATCCGAACAGACATGATTACATCCTCCTCAGTTCTATTCCCGTCCCAGACGACTGTACTTGGGACGGAAGCGTAGGTAAACCTCTCGCCCCGTTTCGATAGACTCGTAGATGGCGTTAATCAGTTCCAGGCTGCGCCGTCCCTCTAGGCCATCGACCAGTTGTTGACTGTTATTCTGGATTGAGTCGATGACATGCTCATAATAAGCTTGGTGTCCGTAACCGTAAACGTTGGGGGGGTTCACAGAATAGTTCTGGAGGACATCCTCATCATCAGGATGGGGAGCGGCAAAATTCCAGACTTTCATCTGGTTAACGGCAAAGCCGCCAATTTCTACGGACCCCTTTTCCCCGAGGATGGAGAGGGAGCCTTCTAGGTCTTTGGGGCGAGTAGCAGTGGTGGCTTCGATGACTCCCAAAGCCCCGTTGCGGAAGCGGAGAATTACCACGGCGGTGTCTTCGGCTTCGATATCCACTAGGGCGGTGCGACTCATGGCCATCACCGATTCCACGTCGCCTAGCATCCATTGCAGGAGGTCGATATGATGGCTGGCTTGGTTGGTGAGGACTCCCCCATCCATGGCCCAGGTTCCTCGCCAGGGGTCTTGGTCGTAGTAGGCTTGGGGACGACACCAGCGCACGCGGACGGTTCCCATGACCAGTTTGCCGAACCGGCCGGCCTCTAGGGCTTGACGGAGTTTCACGACGGGAACGTTGAAGCGGTTTTGTTTGACGACGAAGAGTTTACAGCCATGGCGATCGCATGCGGCGATCGCGGCATCGGCATCGTCTAGAGTGAGGGCCATGGGTTTCTCGACGATGAGATGTTTGCCGTAGGGGGCGAGTTGTTGGATATGCTGACCATGGAGTCCGCTGGGGGTGAGGATGGAGACGAGGTCAATGTCTTCTTGTTGCATCAAGCTGTCCATGTCGGTATATACTGGAACTTGAAATTTATCTCCGTAGGCTTGGGCGCGGGTGCGATCGGGGTCGCAGACTGCGGCTAGGGTTGCGCCTTGTATCATGCCGTTGCCGAGGAGTTCGGCATGGCGTTTGGTGATGCGGCCACAACCCATCAGGGCAACTTTAATTGGTAAAAATTGTAGATTCTTCATTTTGCTTGTTTTCATTTAAATGGAGTTGGCTGAAGATATTAATTGTTCTTTAAAGCATAGTAGGTAAATGATATCCGATGGCAGATATACCGTTTAACCGTCCATACATGACGGGTCAGGAAATAAACAATATTCAGTTAGCGCATCAGTTAGGGCGTCTAGCTGGAGACGGTGAATTTACACAGAAGTGTCATGATTGGCTGCAAAAATACTCAGGATGTAAAAAAGCTTTGCTGACTCATTCTTGTACGGCAGCGCTCGAAATGTGTGCGATCCTAGCTGATATTCAGCCTGGAGATGAGGTTATTATGCCTTCTTATACCTTTGTATCTACAGCCAATGCTTTTGTTTTAAGAGGTGGGGTACCGGTTTTCGTAGACATTAGAGAGGATACTCTAAATCTTGATGAGTCTTTAGTAGAAGCTGCAATTTCTTCGCAAACCAAAGCAATTGTAGCCGTGCATTATGCAGGTGTAGCTTGTGAGATGGATAAGTTAAAAGCCTTAGCTAAAGAGTATGGATTGCTACTGATTGAAGATGCAGCACAAGCGATGATGTCCACTTATCGAGAAAGTGTGTTAGGAAGCATTGGAGATCTAGCTACAATCAGTTTTCACGAGACCAAAAACGTAATTTCTGGAGAAGGGGGAGCCTTGTTAGTCAATAATCCCACTTTGGTTAAAAGAGCAGAAATCATTAGAGAGAAGGGTACTAATCGAAGTCAGTTTTTTAGGGGAGAGGTCGATAAGTATACTTGGGTAGATATAGGTTCTAGTTATTTGCCAGGTGAAATTATTTCGGCTTTTTTATACGCACAACTCCTTCAGACAAAAGAAATCACTCAAAATCGATTAAATGTATGGAATATTTATCACCAAGCACTTCAAGAATATGAGAAAAATAGAATTTTGAAAATACCGGTGATTCCTGACTACTGTCAGCATAATGCACACATGTACTACTTAATAGCAAGAAGTGAGAATGAAAGAAATTTCATCATAGATTTTTTTAAATTACATGAAATAAACTCGGTTTTTCATTATGTTCCCCTTCACTCCTCTCCTGCTGGCAGAAAGTATGGTAAAGTCCATGGAAAGATGTCTGTTACTGATGGTATATCATCTAGATTACTTCGCTTGCCTCTTTGGTTAGGTTTAGACCCACACGATGTCTTAAGAGTTTTAAGGAAGGGATTAAAGGAATTAAATAACAGTATTAAATAGCATCAAGATTAAACACGCTTTGACTATATCCAACCTGGAAAACTGGGTATAATTGGCCAATCGAAAATATAACTCAAAATCAAACTATGTTTCTTCACATTGTTATAGACAGCTATTACAGCCTCGAAACCGCCAAAATCTTAAAAGAAATCAAAAATTCCTCATCCCATATATTTATAATGATGCGTGGTTCGGGTTCATCTAATCAGTATTCCATCCTTGAAGAGTTAAAGGAAGAAGTTTTAGCCATATCTCCAGATCACCCTCAATTCTATGCAAGATTTACGGACGAATGGTTACGTCGTTTTGATAAGATATTTATACACGGAATGTACCATTCTAGCTTAATACATGCTCTTTTAAATAAAACAGATCCTTCAACTTTTGATCGAATCTACTTTATTCCTTATGATGGTGATGTTCAGTTAGCTATAAAATATATCGAAAATGGCTCGTCTGATCATCCTCAGGTCGTTGCTTTACAGAAAATTAAAAATTGGGTTGTTCCTCCAAAATATCGAGAAATACGATCAAAATTTTTCAAGAATTTTCAGAGCGAATGGTGCAACTTCTATGAGCTTCATCCAATTGTTGCGCAACCTTTACAGCCCCAAAATACCAGGGAACTAGAAATTTTTGTCAAACAAAAGTTTTCTCAAACAGTGACTCCTTTTAGAATCATGATAGGACACTCATGTTCTACTAACAATAACCATATTTCTACCCTTAAACAAATAGCTCCTCTAGCTCAATATGATGTTCAACTTGTATTGCCAATGGCATATCATGTCGATTCTGCTTATCGCCGGAAAGTTTATGAATTAGGTAAATCAATATTTGGGGACAAGGTTTGTTTATGGGATGAATATTTAAGCCCAAAAGAATATGCACAGAAGCTTCGAGATATTGATGCTGCCGTTTTTAATCTGACGCAAACTTCAGGATTTGGTGTTATATCGTACCTAATAATGTGCGGCTCTAGAGTGTATCTTAACAGGGAAAATTTGCAATCTAGCGACTTTCGCACTCTAATTCACAAAGGTTGCAATATTCTGGAGTATGAAGATTTAAAAAAATCGCCTTTTTCCTTACTAGCCCCAATAAGTGAATTGTCAGCTCTCACCAACTTTGATACTGTCTCTAATTGTACTTATTCCAAAAAAGAACTAACATTAAACTGGCAAAAACTTCTATCCTAGGCAACAAGCACTTTTAATTAAACAGTCATTCCAATACAGCTATTCCGAAGCCAGTTTTTCCATATTCATTGCCATTGTAAGCCATAAACCGCTGACCATTGTGATCAAAAACTAAGGGATATTCAATCATTTCAGAATCCCACCCAGAACTAGATGAATGAATGCCTGATTTGTCATCCATTCTGTGCCAAGTAATTCCGTTCTCTGATTCTGCATAACCTATTTTATAGGCACTCCCACGGTATGAGTACCAGATTCTCCATAAATTACTGTCCCTAATAACTGTGGGTCGAGAAATTGCATATTCATTAGAACCAGAAAAATCAATGGCTACTTGTCCATTCCTATTCCAATTTATTCCATCAGTAGATTCTGCATATTTAATATGGTAATAGTGTTGAGGGTTTCCATCACTAATCACCCATTTAGTACAAGATAAGTACCACATCTTCCAAATATTTTCGTCTGGAATAACACAACAAGAAGCACAAAAATGGGGCTCTGCTGAAGTCCTATCAAGGATTGGACCAGGTGCATAGCGTTTATAATTTATTCCATCAGTACTTAAGGCCAAACCTACCGAATTTCTAAAGGGGACAGTAACGCCTAAGTTCCAGCCAATATAATACATATAGAAGTACTGATTAGATCTGACTAACCAAGTTGGCATAACTCCACTATCATCAAAAGTGCCAAGCTCTCCAGGCTTGAGAATTGGAGACGACGACATGTCGAGTATTTTACATGGATTTAATAAGTTGATGTAAACCCAACCTGCATGAGATCTATTTTGAGAATCGCGACAGCTAAAATAAATCTTGTAATCATCTCCTGACACATGCTGAACAACGGGTACAGAAGCGTGTGTGAGCATCCAGGGAAAGTTGCGATCTGGACAAAAAACCCTACCTAATTTCTTCCATTTCATAGTTACTTTAAGAATAAAATCTATATTTTACGCAGCCGTGTACTAGGCACTTTAGAACGTTCAGATGCCCGTTGTAGATACACTCCATCAGGTTCAGTATCCGCAAGAATTAACGCCCCTGCACCAATTACACATCTTTGTCCAATCTTAATGTGATCCCGTAGGGTGGCGTTTACACCAATAAAACAGGATTCTGAAATTTCGACGCCACCAGATACGACAACATGAGAAGAGATAAAGCAGTGATCTCTTATCTTAGCATGATGACCGATATGATTTCCACTCCACAAAGTAACGTTATTACCGATAACAGCATAGGGTTGAATTGTATTATCTTCCAATACTAAACAATTTTCGCCAAAGTTAAAGTTATTCAAAACTGTAGCATGAGAACTAATGTAGCTTGGAAGCTTATATCCAAGATTCTTTGCTGCTAAATATTTATCCCGCCGAACTCTGTTGAGCTTAGTGTAGCTAACTGCAACAAACAGATCGCTACTTTCTGCTGGATGAATATGGCTAATTTCTTCAAATGGAAGAACTGGCAAGCCACAGAAGGAGTCTTCAGTTAAGTAATCAGCATCTACAGTAAAAGCAGCAATTTCATAGTCGGTATCATGTGAGAAGTAGTAGTACGCAACCTCTGCCAACTCACTTGTGCCAAATATAACTAGAGAATTCATGTTCAAGCTCCATTTATTATTAACTTTTTCGGACTATAATCGTAAACTCGTACAGTCCATAGTCATGTAGCAAAGCTACTTCATGGGAATACCTCTCCTTACAATGAGAAAAGATTTTACATGGATCAGCATAAAACAGGTAATTCTTCATCTTTTCTCGATCAGAGTAAGAAGTCAAGCAGTTAAACGCAAATCCATGGCGGCTATGTGAATTTAGAATGTCCAAGTAATCGTAGAGATACGACTCCCATAATACCTTATCAATATCAAGGCAGACGCTAAAAATACCACTAGCTATGCTATAGTCCGCAACCCTAGAAGGTGAATACGTATTCTTAAAGTTTTCTTTTTCTGTAAAATATTTTGACCGAGCTGCTGAGATCATAGAATCTGAAATATCATAGCCTTCATAGGAAAAACTCTGGTATCTGGATTTTAAATATTCCAAAAATGCACCATACCCACATCCTAAATCATTTATGGAAAAAAAATCCATCTTTTGTATAACTCGAGTGAGTTGGTCAAAACGTGTTTTCTGGCTTTCCCAACTATTCCAGTCAACACCAAGGGGGGTAGAGCCGTATTTTCCAATTTTTCCTGAATAATAGGAAGCAACTTTCTTTTGGATTGAGTTAAATGAGGGATTTTGAATCATGTCTTTATGTATATCTTAGATATCTTCTAGAATCATAGCCGCAGTTAAACAACAAATCAAGTATGCTCACTTCATGAACAAAATTGCCCCATAGTTGAGGGTATTCAGGATAACCGTTATAGTTAAACCAGGTCAATTTGATTCCATAACTAGAAAAGACAGACTCGTCAATGTAAGTCTTAGCAGCCAGTCCGGAAATGTATTCGGTTCCACCCGCTTGTGTACACAAGTTCACCAGCCTCTCATTTTTATCCCCAATTAGATTGTAATCCCACGAACAACTTATCTTAACTTCTATACTAAGAAAAGAACAAATCCACTCAATAAGTTTTTTGTTGATGACATGTAAGTGCGAGTACTCAGTCCCTAAAAGCAAGTCTTCTAAATAATCAGCAACTTCCGAGAAGCAGGGTGATCGTCGATAATTTTGGTACAATGCCTTCCAGTGAGACTCTGCCCAAGATGTACCATCAATTTCAGTATCCCTGATCTTCTGGTAGTATCTACCTCTAACTTTAACCGGTATGGTGAGCCATTGGAGTCCATGAGGTGTTTTGATTTTATTGCGATTTCGCCAGTCTCTTCTTGTATATTGCATATCGTCATAGAGTATAAACTCATCTACGGAGGCTATAAGGTCGAAGTATCCTTTCCAAGGAATATAGTTTGATTGAAGAATAGCAACTTTTTTCCCCATTTCAACACCAATGAACATTTAATGTAAAGCAGACAACTATATGGAAGAAAACGTTTTAGCTGCGACTATCACCATAGATGAAGCATCAAATTGAACTTTATCTTGGCTCATCCGCTTTGCCCCAAGCCTTATATCGACATAATTTCTAGAGTTTATATTTACATACCCAGAAAGTCGCTTAATTTGTTCCTGCCGTTCTTGCTCGTTAACGGTTGTCATTGCCGATAATGCAGATACTCTAATTTTAGAAGGAAGCCCTGGTAGTTGCCTTCCTAGCAATCATCCAATTGCCTGAAGGAATCCCCCTGTGCCAAGAATTGGCAGAATAGTCCTCGCCAAACTCAAAAGCAGCATATTTTCCTAATTCTACAAACTGACCTGTGTCAACTACCTCAAGTCCTGCTTTCTGAGCCATGAAAACGTAGCCATCACGACAAAACCTCCAGTAATCAGGATACATATGTCCATCAATATAGGCAAATGGACAAGCACAAAGTAAATACCCATCCGCCCTTAAGATATTTGCCAAATTACGGATCATCGCAACAGGATCTTCACAGTGTTCAAGGATGCTGATACAAAGAACTGTATCGACTGATTCATAAGGCATCGGTGGCGGCGTTGCACAAAAATCACCAACTACATCAACCTTGGAAGCTATACCACTTTTTTCAACTGTATCTGAATCCAAATCACTTATTAAAACTTGACTGACGTTAGGCAGGTCGTACACATAGCTATGCCAGTATTTAGGAGTAGACATATCTAGTACTACACCCCTAATAAAATTACGATGCTCCCACAACCACTGATCTTCACAAACACATATTACATGACCAGCTTTCTCGAAAGGACCAACAAAATTAGAGTCTGGCCAATAGCGCTTTTTAAGATTTTGAATTAAATTCCGCTTGAAGTTTTTATTTTTTTGGTCTTCCTGAAACACACATCTAATGTAGTTTTGTACGGAGGGGGGAGTAGCTCGCCAGTCCTGTTCTGAAAAAGGTATGTTCATAATATTTTGGACTATTGATTATTTATTCAGATAGAGTGCAGCGTAAAATTCAGATAGAGTGCAGCGTAAAACAGCGCTCTGCGGGCAAAACCAGCGCTCTGCGGGCAAAACCCCAAAACCGAGAATCCTTTCCCGTAGTCGCTCTACTAAACTACTAACTTATCAAATTCCGGCCCCGCTGACAGGCTTAGGTTATTTAGGCTCTCCAACACCTATAAAAGTTCCACCCCTGATCGCACCTGAGACAGGCTACGAGTCCTCGGTCGCTTATCTTATCACCGACTCGTCTTAACTGTCAACCAACTATCCTAATCGCCAGCAATTCTCATTATGGAACTTTGGTCTTAGCTTATTGAGGCTATTCTCAATAGTGATTCTTGAAAGCCCCATTCCTTCGTTCAAGACTGGGCATCTTCGACCATCTTTTACAGGATGCGGGTCAAAATGAGAATTGCTGCGTAATCGCGTCGCGGCATTCAGGCAATATCGCAATTCTCACCACTCCAACCCTGCCTGCCACCGCCTCAAAACCGGCCCCATCTCCCCCACCAACAGTGCCTTCACCTCCAATACCAACCCCGAAAAACCCGTAGCCCCCCACCAACGGGCCAAAGCCCCAACCGCCTCCACCGAACGGGGATGTCGAATGGGGAGGACGAGGGACACTAGAGGCGATGATAGAGGTCGGCGATCGCCATCTCAACAGGAATCGAAGCCAAAGGGATTGTAGCATGGCGATCGCCGTGAATCGCCAGTAACCCGTGGCGATCGCCTTGCTTCATGTACTGTTCAACTTGAACGCTATTTTGTTCAATAAGGAGATAGTCTTGAACGCTGGGCAGACTCCGATAGGTGACAAACTTTTGGCTGCGGTCATCGTTGCCAGTCGAGTCAGACAGAACTTCGACAATCAGTTTCGGATTGGTAATCGCGGTCGTATCGTGATCGGCAGTAATAATCGGTTCTCGAACCACAACCACATCCGCATAGGTAAACGTACGAGTTTCCCGAATCCACAGCCGCTGGTCACTATCAAAGACCTGATACGGGGTATCTTGGAGCGCAACCCCAAGGGCAACTATTAAATTGACCTTGATTCGGTTGTGTCTTGGAGACCCCCCAGCCATTGGAATAATTGCCCCATTACTATACTCATGACGTTCGCTGGCCCGAGTTTCCAGTTCGAGGTATTCTTCGACAGAATAAAGCTGTTGTTGTGCCGTTTGTGTTGCCATACTTCTATCTCTGCGATCGCCCGGATGCCTAATTCTATCCCTGCGATCGCCCGAACGGCTAATGTCCGGCCTGCGATCGCCCCAGCTCATGAGCCGTCGCAACTCGGACTCATGGAGAAAACTTGTGACACGGGGTGTCTAGCCCCCACAACCCAGCCCACCCAGCAGAACTTGGGAACGGGCCGGGGTTCCTTCATACCTCTGGGGGGGCGATCGTCCGGGGTTCCGCCATAGCTCTGAGGGCGACCACGGTTCGGCTATCGCTCACCGACCGCAAGGGTACGACCACGTTTCCATACCAATACCAAGGCGTAGGGGCAGTGCCTTGTGCCTGCCCAGACCCCTGTGGGAACGCGCTGGGGTTCCTTTATCTCTCTGGGGGGGCGATCGCCGGGGTTCCTCCACCCCCCTGGGCGACCACAAGGGTTCGCCCCTACCCGATTCCCATACCGATTCGTAATTCGTAGGGGCAGTGCCTTGTGCCTGCCCAGACCCCTGTGGGAACGCGTCGGGGTTCCTTTATCTCTCTGGGGGGGCGATCACAGCAGACTCCCCCACCCTATTCAGACAGCAGAGTCGCCCCCGGAGCGTGTCATACCACAGCCATAACACAGGGGAAAAAATCGACAGCCAACCCTTAAGCCAGACCCGCCAACCAAGCCTCAAAATCCTCCATCCCCGTGAACTCCAACAACGCCTCCGCCAGGGCCTGCCGCTGCGACGCCGACAAGTCCTTAACCCGTTGCCACTGCTCCTCAGACAACTCCCCACAGCGCCGAGTCAACTGACGCAGCAACAGGTCAGACTCTCCCCTGCTCCAAACCCTGCTCCTGTCCCTTCTCGAACACGTCCTTATAAAACTGCGTATCCTGAACACGCACCTGAGTAATATCCAACATCTCCCGGATTGCCTCCAAACTCAAATTAGGGAACCTGCTGACCATTATACTCTCGACCAAATCCAGCCGCCGCTCAAACTCCCGTTCCGTCCCCCCCTGCGCCAACAGCCGACGAGCATTTTCCGGCGCCTCCTCGTCCGACAACACCAACAATCGCAACAGAGCCAAATTCGGCGTCAACTCCTGCAAGGGAATCAAATCTTCCAGATAAAACCGTTCCACCTGCGTCGCCAACACCCCTTGATAGGGGTCTTCCTCCCCAAAATTCAAGGTTCGCCTAGGGAACAACAACAGACCTCGCCAAGGCCGTATCACCTGATACTGTTCCAGATAGAGAAACACCTGAGCAAAAAAACGGCGATAAAAACCAGGGTCACCTTGCATCTGCGCCTCCAGAAACACCAGAGGTAAACTCGGGTCATCCCCCAACGGCAGCAACACCCCATCCAAGCGTCGTTCCCGTTCCTTCAGGACTGGGGCAACATAATCGAAGCGACAGTCGGGAGGCAGGCCCGGTATTAACTCCGCCACCAAGTTCGGTTCCAACAGGAAAATGCGGTAAAAAAGTTTATCGGTTTTCATCACTCAATCACAGCAGACTCCCCCCACTCTATCAGGCGGCAGAGCCACCCCCGGAGCCGGTCATGGCAGAGCCAAGACACGAGGGGGACAGGAGGGGAAGGACGAGGGACACTAGAGGCGATCCAGCCAACCCAGTGGAACTTGGGAAGGCGCCGGGGTTCCTTTATACCTCAGCGGGGGCGATCGTCCGGGGTTCCGCACCAATACCAAGGCTTAGGGGCAGTGCCTTGTGCCTGCCCAGACCCCTGTGGGAACGCGCTGGGGTTGCTTTATACCTCTGGGGGGGCGATCGCAGCAGACTCGCCCACCCTAGCTCACCCCGGTCTAAAGACAAAAGACAGGAATCGAGCTTAATCCTCTCCATATCTCGACAATAAATTATTGATAACCTGCTGAGAAATCCGAAAATTGCTTTGTCCAATTTTTTCAATAATTGGTTTAATTTTATCGCAATATCCCCGCTCTTTCGCTTTACTAACCACTCCCAGAGTTCCTGTTAAAGCTAAATCAAGTTTTCTTGCAAATTTTCTGGCCTTTAAATCATCTAAAATAACCAGCGAATCTGTCTTTTCTATCGCCAAAGCAATTGCCGAGGCTTCTCCAACGTCTAATCTTGTTTCAAGACTTTTTTGACAAGCTTTATCTTGAACCGTCTCAACAATAATCCAACTAGGATAATCTTCTCCAAATTCCCTTGCTATCTCAGGAGTGATATAAACCTGACCATAAAGCAGATACAGCAGCTCTAATTCCCCAATTTTACTGAGTACGATCAAGCAACTCGCATCAGAAATAACAACATTAGGCATTGGCGATATCCGATTCTAAATCCTCAACTAACGTGCTAAACAACGACACATTATAATCACCAATACGTCCAATAAAGTCTCTTTTGCTTAAATTCGCCAAATCAGCGGCTTGCCCTGACGTCAATGTTCCATTTTCATACAGTTTAGCTGCTATCAATAACCGCAATTCTTCATCACTTTGTTCAATTGTATTAGGCAAATTGAGCTGTAACGTACGCTGATTCATGATTAGATTTTCCTGTTGAACCTAGTCCTCAAATGCAACTAACATCCTTAGCCTTAACCGCTGAGGTCACTGGCTATCGTAATCCTCACGTTCAACGTCCCTCTCCAAATCCATCCCCTCTCAGAAAGACTCAACGGTACCCCTGGGGGGCGATCGCAACCGACTCCCCCCACTCAATCAGCAGGAGGGACTGTTTTGGATCAAAGCCCGGCGAACAAGTCTTCTGGCGGATCATCTAATTCCGTAGAAACGCCTTCTTCATCAATGATAATGGGAGCATCCGCACAGCTTCCCCAAGTTTTTTCAAAGAAATCTGACGGCCACTTGTGGTCTTTAGCGACTTGCTCTTGTCCTGGAGAGGTCGTCGCTTGGAATAGCACCAAAACGTCGAGTTCAGTGTTCTTGACATCCGAAGGCATCTGTACCTTCAAGATTCCATCTTCTCCGATATGAGTCGTTAAACGAATGTTTAGCATGGTCAATGATTCGGCGATTTGTTGGAGGGATGAACTCACATTTTCATTGTACCAGCAGCGGCCAAGCGATCATGAACAGCCGACGAGTATTTTCCGTCCCCGCCCCCTGAGACAACACCGGCGAGACTCCCCCACTCTATCAAGCGACAGAGCCACCGCCGGAGCCGGTCATGGCACAGCCATAACAGGAGAGGGAAACGGGGATGTCGAATACCGTCGCAACTCGGACTCATGGAGAACACTTATAACACCGAGTGTCTAGCCCCCACAACCCAGCCCACCCAGCAGAACTTGGGAACGCGCTGGGGTTCCTTTATACCTCTGGGGGGGCGATCGTCCGGGGTTCCGCCACACCTCTGGGGGAACGCGCCGGGGTTCCTTTATATCTCTGGGGGGGGCGATCGCAGCAGACTCGCCCACCCTAGCCATAACACAGGGGAAAAAATCGACAGCCAACCCTTAAGCCAAACCCGCCAACCAAGCCTCAAAATCCTCCATCCCCGTAAACTCCAACAACGCCTCCGCCAGGGCCTGCCGCTGAGGTGCTGATAGTCCTTTAACCCGTTGCCGCTGCTCCTCAGACAACTCCCCACAGCGCCGAGTC